>CAIUKZ010000384.1 GCA_903899865.1 uncultured Bacteroidales bacterium
TGAGACAATACATTGAAGATGTGTTTAAAATCAACAGTTTGGAAATGACATCAGATGAAATATTGGATCACCTGCGGTCATTGCGATTTGAGCAGAAAGCGGTGTACAGCAGCTTGAAACAGATATTGCAATTGGCAGATTTGGTAAAATTTGCCAAATGGGACACCAATCCGGAAGAGCACGAATTGAGTTTAATAAATGCCTATCTGTTTGTAAATCAAACCAAGATAGAAGAAGTGAAACCTATCGAGGAGCAAATTATTGAACAGTATGAGGATTTGTCTAAACTATAAGTCCATTGTTTTATAGTCTATTACTTTTGTTTTGTGTTTTTGTTCAATAGGTTGTGGATTAATAAAAGTCTGTCGAAAAAATTAGTCAGATGATTTGAATCACTATTTGTAATTTTTAACTATGACATTTCAAAATCCAGAATATTTATTTTTGTTGCTGGTCATTATACCTATCGTTTTTTGGTATGTGATAGAGATGCACAAATCCGATGCGAGTCTTCAGATATCTTCGCATCAAAGTTTGAAGGCATATTCCAAAAGTCCAAAAATTAAACTGAGGCATGTCCCATTTGGGCTTAGAGTCCTGACTATATGCTGCTTAATTGTTGCCTTGGCTCGTCCACAAGCATCCAATAGTTGGAGAACCCAAAACTCCGAAGGCATTGACATCATGTTGGCCATGGATATTTCTGCTACCATGTGTGCCGAAGATTTAAAGCCCAATCGTATTGAGGCTTCAAAAGCAGTGGCTACAGAGTTTATTTCTTCAAGACCGAATGATAACATTGGGTTGGTGGTTTTTGCAGGCGAAAGTTTTGCACAGTGCCCCTTGACTACAGACCATGCGGTATTGGTAAATATGTTTAAGGGAGTAAAGTTTGGACTGTTACAAGATGGAACAGCCATTGGGCTAGGACTTGCCAATGCGGTGAATAGAATCAAAGACAGCAAAGCGAAATCGAAAGTAATTATACTTTTGACCGATGGGTCGAATAACTGTGGAGATATTTCTCCTACCACTGCTGCTGAAATAGCCAAAACATTTGGCATACGAGTTTATACTATCGGTGTAGGATCGTATGGCGTGGTGAACATCCCAATACCAACACCCATTGGTGTGCAATATCAGCAAATGAAGTCAGAATTTGATGAATCGACACTGAAGGGTATTGCTGGCAAAACTGGCGGTAAGTACTTTAGAGCTACTGATATATCTAGCTTAAGGAAAATCTATCAAGAAATTGACCAGATGGAAAAATCCAAAATAAGTGTGCATCAATACAGCAAAAAAAGTGAGCGCTATTTTATATTTAGTCTTTTGGCCTTTGTATTTCTACTATTGGAAGTAACTGTTAGAAATACTTTGCTCAAGAGAATACCTTAGTGAAGCGGCTAATATCAAAACAATAGTTGACCTAATTAATAATTGATTTCATTGTTGTTGTGAAGTTTTTGAAGCCATAACATACCCTATTATTAGAACTTAAAATCTTAGTAACTAACCATGTTCAGATTTGCACATCCCGAATATTTATATTTATTAATAGTAATTCCTGTATTGCTTGGCCTATTTATTTATGGCTCAAGACAGCGCCGTAAGCGAATTGAACTGTTCGGTAAATTCGATTTATTGATGGATCTAATGCCCAATGTGTCATTCGTTCGTCCGAAAGTAAAGTTTTATTTGCAATTGTCTGCTGTATTTCTTCTAATCATTGTGCTTGCCCAGCCACAGTTTGGAACACAACAGGAAGAGGTGAAACGCAAAGGCATTGAGGTGATGATTGCTTTAGATGTGTCTAACTCTATGTTAGCACAAGATGTGCAACCCAGTAGATTGGATAACGCCAAGCAATTGCTTTCCAAACTAGTAGATGGGCTTAATGAAGATAAAATTGGGTTAATTGTGTTTGCTGGTGATGCCTATACGCAATTGCCCATCACTGTAGATTATGTGTCTGCCAAAATGTTTATTTCATCCATCTCTTCACAGTTGGTTCCCCGGCAGGGTACAGCTATTGGTTCAGCCATCGATCAATCTATCAAATCATTTGGGACAGTGGGTGAGTCAGGAAGAGCCATTATTGTAATCACCGATGGCGAGAATCATGAAGACGATGCTGTCGGAGCTGCAAAACTAGCTGCAGATAATAATATCAAAGTGCATGTCATAGGTATGGGTAAGCCAGAAGGTGCTCCTATTCCAGTGCCAGGAACCATGAGTTTTTGGAAAGATAAACAAGGTAATGTGGTGGTGTCAAAGCTCAACGAACAAATGTGTAAAGAGATTGCAGTGGCTGGTAATGGCGTGTATGTGAGGTCAGATAATTCCAATACAGCCTATAAAGTGGTAAGTAAGGAGCTGGATAAATTATCAAAATCTGAAATTAGTTCGAATGTTTTTTCTGATTATAATGATCAGTTCCAGTCTTTTGTGCTCTTGATTCTTTTGATATTGATAGCCGATTTCTTTGTTTTTGATAGAAAAAACAAGCAGTTTAGTCGAATTAAGATATTTGATCTTAAAGAAAAATTGTCCAAAAAATGAACGAAAATGACCTTATTATGCTGACATTATTTGAACCAAAGCATTTGCAACAATATGGTAGGAGAGGTGTAGTTTTTTTGAGCCTATTACTATTTACAATATGCCTGTATTCTCAAAAAGAAAGTCGAGATGTAAGGGAAGGCAATAAATTGTACGGAGCTAAGAAATATACAGAAGCCGAAATATCTTATCGTCGAGGAATTGTAAAAAATCAGCATTCCTTTGAAGCTACTTATAACTTAGGAAGTGCACTGTTTCGTCAGGGTAAATATCCAGAAGCGCTAGAACAGTACAAACAGGCGCTCAATCTACATCCAGAAGCAAAGCATCAAGAAGCATCGGCCTATCACAACATGGGTAATGCATTGCTTTCCAACCAAAAAATTGAAGAAAGTATTAAAGCCTATAAGATGGCACTCAAAGCCAATCCTACGGATGATGAAACCAGATACAATCTAGCTTATGCACAGGCTATGCTCAAAAAGCAACAGCAAGATAAAAATAAGAATAAGCAAAAAAACAATGATCAAAAGCAAGATCAGCCACAAAATCAACAACAGGAAGAGCAACAGAGTAAAAACCAAAATCAAAAACAAGAGCAAAAACAACCTCAGATGTCCAAAGAAAATGCGCAGCAAATTCTTGATGCACTTCAACAGGATGAGAAAAATACCCAAGAGAAAGCAAAAAAACAACAATCAAGAGGTGTGAAGAAAGCCGATAAGGACTGGTAGTTCGGCTTGCGTTTTTAGATTGATTTTTTGATTAGAAGCCATAATGATGAACAGATTTAACAGTTGTAATAATATCCTTGTAACTAGATAATATGAGACCTAAAGTATTAATTTTATCCTTGTTGATGTCATTGAGTGTAGCCGCACTCATGGGAGCAGATGCTGTGAAATTTACAGCCATAGGTCCTTCCACTGTTATAGTGGACAAGCCATTTCAATTGGTTTATACAGTCAACGCCTCCTGTAAGGACTTGAGAGCACCCGAGATGAATAACTTTGAAATACTGGCAGGCCCTTTTGAGTCTCACAGTCAGAGTATTCAAATGATTAATGGAAAAACAACGTCTTCGGTTGCTGTTTCATTTACTTACACCTTACAAGCCGCCAAAGTAGGTACTTTCACCATTCCATCAGCAAGTATTGTGGTAGAAGGTCAGAAGTTTGTTTCTAATGGTTTGACTATTAAGGTGCTGCCTTCAGACAATAGCTCGTCCAAACCACAATCTGGAAATTCACCCAATTCGAGTCCATCCAATGCCACTAGTACACAAGGTGGCAATATCTCTTCCGAAAATATATTTATTAAAACCAATGTTTCTAAAACCAATGTTTTTGAGCAAGAAGCACTGTTGATTACCTATAAATTATACACCCTTGTAGATGTAGTGCAATGTGCCAACAAGAAAATGCCAGAGTTTAATGGTTTTTTGAAACAAGATATTGATCAGGCTCCAAATAAACAGTTTTCTTATGAGAATTTAAATGGAAAAAATTATGGAAGCGTTGTACTGTATCAGGTATTACTATACCCACAGCATGCAGGAGTAATAGAAATACCAAAGGCAACATTCGAGGCATTGATTAGAGTACAAAACAGGGCAAATGTTAGAAGTATTTTTGATGATTTCTTTGATAGTTATACCAATGTTACCCGCAATGTGATAGCACCAAGTGTGAAGATAACTGTGAACGCTCTCCCCTCAAACAAACCAGCATCATTTAGTGGTACAGTAGGACAGTTTTCGATGAGTCCATCAATATCGGCAGATCAGGTGAAAGCAAATGATGCAATAACGCTGAAAATCAATATCTCAGGAACAGGTAATATGAAATTGATTAAAACACCTGAACTGAAATTCCCGGATGGATTTGAGACCTATGACCCAAAGATTACAAATAATTTTAAAACATCACCCGGCGGTGTTACAGGCTCTAAAGTTATAGAGTACATGGTTATTCCACGTCATGCTGGTGATTTTGAAATTCCATCCTCTGAGTTTACCTATTTTGACATTCAAAATAAGACATACAAGACATTGCGTACGCCAGTGTATAAAATAAAGGTTCAAAAAGGTGAGGGAGGCGATAATAGTGTAGCTGCAGGGACACCTTATGTTAGCAAGGAAGATGTGAAACAGTTGGGTAAAGATATCCGATACATTCAAACAGAGGGTATCGTGATTGAAAAAGAAGAGTCTCCTCTTTTTGGAACGCTGTTGTGCTGGCTCATGTATCTTGTTCCTCTGATAATCTCTGGACTTTTGTTTGTGTTTTTTAGAAAGCAGGCAAAAGAAAATTCGGACTTGGGGATGGTGAAAATTAAAAAGGCAAACAAGATAGCACAAAAACGCCTGAAGTTAGCCCAAAAGTTATTGCAAGCAGGCAACAAAGATTTGTTTTACGAGGAAGTGCTTAAAGCATTGTGGGCCTATTTGAGTGATAAGTTGGGGATCCCATTGTCCATACTTACTAAGGAGAATGTTCAGTCAGAATTGTCTGAGAAAGGGATTGACTCTCAATTGTATGCTCAAATACTCCAAATACTTAATTCGTGCGAATTTGCTAGGTATGCTCCAAATTCAAATCCGAGTGACATGGGTAATTTATATGACGACACGATTAAGGTGATAAGTGAACTTGAAAATCTTATTAAAAAGTAACAGGAATGAAGAAAATTATATTTGTTACATTGGCAATGTGCTTGAGTCTGGGTGTGTCACTTGGTCAAACAGAAAAGCTACAACAAGCCAATAATATGTATTCACAAGCAGAATACAAAATGGCTATCAAAGAATATCAAGAGGTGCTGGTCAACGAAGGTGTTGCCCCCGAAATATTTTACAATTTAGCAAATGCTTATTACAAATCGAACGAAATTGGTCGATCCATTCTCAATTATGAACGAGCGTTGCGATTGAATCCCATGTTTGAAGACGCTCGCTATAATCTAGCTATCGCACAGACTAAGGTGGTGGATAATATTGTGAAAGCACCTACATTCGTTTTGTTTGAGTGGATACAATACTTAATCAAAGTACTTTCATCCAATGCATGGCTTTTGTTCAGTGTTTCGTTTTTCATTGCGTGTTTATTGTTTGGTTTTGTATTTGTTTTTGCTAGTTTAAGAACTTTGAGAGTGATATCATTTTATTTGTTGATATGCATGTTTGTTTGTAGCA
>CAIUKZ010000385.1 GCA_903899865.1 uncultured Bacteroidales bacterium
CAATCGCATCGCTTCGCACTCAAGGTGCAGAAAGATATGTGGTAGATCTTCGTCAAAATAGTGGAGGATATTTGGAGCAGGCAGTCCAAATGGTCAATGAATTTCTTCCTGAAGGACAGATGATAGTTTACTCCAAAGGCAATGCTTACCCTCGCGCCGAAAGTAGAGCCAACGGCAAGGGTAGTTGTATAAAACAACCTCTAGTAGTGATGATTGATGAATACTCAGCTTCGGCAAGTGAAATATTCTCAGGAGCAATACAAGATAATGATAGAGGTGTGATAGTTGGTCGTAGGTCGTTCGGCAAAGGTCTAGTGCAGCAACAAATGCCACTTTCGGATGGGTCGGCATTACGACTCACAGTGGCACGCTATTATACGCCATCTGGTCGAAGCATCCAGAAACCCTATGTTAAAGGCAAGTCTGAAGATTACCAGTTGGATTTGTTGAATCGTTACAAACGTGGAGAATTTGACTCTAAGGACAGCATTCGGATGGTTGATTCGCTTAAATACAAAACCTTGAAAGGACGAATAGTTTATGGAGGAGGTGGCATTATGCCTGACGTATTCATTCCTAGAGATACATCGGATTATACTCCCTATCTGAACAAAGTGGTTAATTACGGCTATGTGTATCAATATGCATTTCAGTATGCCGATCAGCATAGGGCTATGCTCAAATCGTTCAAAACTTGGCAACAACTCGAGGCTCATCTCAACTCGCAGGATATTCTAACTGGATTTGTGGCTTTTGCAAGTTCCAAAGGCGTTCCAATGGTACCAAAAGAAATTCAAACATCTAAGCGCTATTTATTGAACCAGCTACATGCGTTCATTATTCGTGATTTAATGGGCGACAAAGGTTTCTATCCAGTGATTAACAAAGATGATAAAACCATTCATGCGGCTTTAGAGCAAATTAAGAAAATTAAACTATGATACAAATTAATGATACAGTTCTTGCCACAGCTGTGGAGCAAGGAATGGACGAGTTTTTGCAAGTTTTTACTGATGCGTACCTCGATGAAATCGGAGGGGAGCTCACAAGTGAGAGCATGCCTCTGCTCAATGCCAGCCAACATACTTTATTGGCTCACCGTTTTTTTTCGGATGAAATGCGTGAAGGCGGTTTTGTGCAACTGATTCAAAATGGTTATGGTGGTTATATTTTCGGCAATCCATTTGCAAAAGCAATCAAGCAATTTGGCGCAGTGGAGCTGTCAAAATTAATCTACAAGGCCAAAGAAATTTATGATGCCAATAAGCAAGCGCTTGAACGTGAAACCACGGAAGAGGAATTCAATGCGCTGTATGTAGATTTTGAGCAGTTTGATGAATTAGAAGAAATTTACTTCGATATTGAGGAGCGACAAACAAGTTTAATTGCTGCCTATGTGGACGAGCATATAGAAGATTTTGGGGAAGTAGTGAAAGGGTAAATTTATGTAAAGGAGTGAATCAAAGGTTGAGTTGTTGATTAATCAATTATTAGCTTTTTCACTCTTTCCAAGTCTTCGGGTGTGTCTATTCCTATGGTTTCTCGGTCAGTAAAACCTACTTTAATATTGTATCCATTCTCCAGCCATCTGAGTTGCTCTAATGATTCCGCAATTTCTAGTGGCGACTGCTCCAACTGAGTAATTTCTTTCAATACCTTAGTTCTATAGGCATACATCCCAATGTGTTTGTAGAATGGGTGCTTTTCTGTCCATTCGTTCATTTGTTCACCTCTTACAAACGGCACAACCGAACGGCTAAAATACATGGCTTCCGATTTATTATTCAATACCACTTTCGGATGATTGGGGTTTTGTAGAAACTCAACTCCTTCGTTCGCTGTTATTTGTTTTACAAGTGTTGCTATATGGACGTTTTCGTCCGTGAAGCATCTCATCAACTCCTCAATTTGCGAAGGATGTATAAACGGTTCATCTCCTTGAATATTTATTACTACTTCAAAGTTTTCCTTAAGTTTAGATACAGCCTCGTAGCATCTGTCAGTCCCACTTTTATGTAGGTCGGAGGTCATAATCACTTTGCCACCAAAGCGCTCAACAGCTTCGAATATCCGAGCATCGTCTGTGGCAACATACACATTTTCAATGGCTTTTGATGCTTGTTCATAAACACGCTCTATCATCAGTTTGCCACCTATCTCTACCAGTGGCTTACCAGGGAATCGTGAAGAGGCATACCTCGCGGGGATAATACCTATAAATTGATTCGAATCTAACATCATGCAATAATTGTGTGGGTTTTAATAAGTTGTGAGGATTTTACGTTCAAACAACTATTTGTTGTCAAAAATAACTACCATCTTTTTTTATTCAGGATGTGTCGTTTAAATAATTTTTGTCGTCCTCTGTCTATCGCTTTTAATGTGCGAAGGATGAGAAGTAACAACAGCGGTAAAGTTGCAATGTTGAATGCTTGAATACTAAGTGCTAAAACCACTAAAGCTGTAGCAAGCAAGATAAAATTAAATATGTGATAAAAGAAAAGAAATTTTCTCAGGTTCTTATTCCACATTACAATGGCAGGAATAATGTTGAGCGGATTCAACCAAAGCAGGTTGTAATTGTGCCCGAGTAATGGATGCTCTGAAAACAACATAAGCAATAGTATGATCAATCCTAATAGCGCACTTGCTACAAAAACTGTGCAGTCAAATATTTTACGTGCATTTCTAAACTTTCCTCCGTAAATAGTGACGAGTAAACTCAGAATGAAAAGAAAAATATTAAATATCAGTGGCGATATCAGTGCATCATTTGAACTTGTTTCTGATGGTTGTTTGGATACCAAGTTTGAATGTTCAATTATCATTTTTCGTGGACTACCTGTTTTGGGGAGAATGGTTGCCGTCTGTAATTCTGAAGCAAGTACTTCAGGTAAAAAAATACTCTCTTTCTGCGATGGACATTCATCGGCATCTTTTCCAAAAATTAAATCAATACCAAATTGAGTCCACGTGTTCTCACCAGTATATTCTGTAATCCATGCTCGATATGATTTTTCATCTGCGATTTCATCGAAATTAATAACACCATCTATGGCCTCCATTGTTTTAAGGAAAGGACGTGTAGCACAATTGTCAAATACAAAGTTGTATCGATATGTTCTGTTCTCAGGCTGGTAGTTTATTTTCAGTGCATTGTAAAGCTTGCGTTTTTCAGCTAATGTTAGATTGAGTACTTGTTCACCTACAACTCTATTTTCAAGTGCATATTCCGCTAAAAATGAATCAGTAGGATAAACACCCAACATATAATCCGTTTCTCCTGCAACAAATTTTGCTATGAAATTATCTGTATTGAAATCAAATATGCCATAGTTGAAGACAATATCAACATTTGAATTTTTGTCATAAACCCTAAGTCCAGTATGCCCAAACTTAGAATATACTTCCTCACCTGGTGAGCAGGTTAGAATACTGAATTTTGCTGAGTCGCCCACTGGAGGTAAGTCTTGTGAGTGAAGAGTCAGAATGGATGATAAAAATGTAAAAAGTAGCATGAACTTTCTCATGTAAATATGATTTAATCTGTTATGATTTTTGATCTGTTCCTTGGTGATTAAGAGAGATATATTGTATTCAAAATTAAGCTACAAAAATAAGAAAATCTTTTGGTTTTATAATATGGCATTTCGCTAAAAGCCCATTGGCTGTTTTTGCTAGGTTTACAGCTCAAATTGCAGTTTGTACTATGAGTAACATATATTTGTTGAGGATTTAAAAGGCGTTGAATTTTGGTAGAAGCTATCCTTCCCGTTTTCTAATCTGAGTGCGTGATAGGATTTCGGTTTTAGTAGCATAGTGAGCATTTATACTCTGGAATTATAATTGATAAAATACATTTCAAAATCAAAATAAATATTAAAACCACTAGTTTGATAAGTTTATTTTTGAATTTTTTTAATCCCGGCTATTGCATTTTCATTTTAATTGCTAAATTTGTGCTGTAAAACATTGTTTTCAAACATATTTCCATAACTAAACTATGACGAAAAAGTACATTTCAGAACTCAAACCGATAGATGAGGTTTTCTCAGTTTGGGATGTTCTTACGCCAGACGAAAGGCAATTTGTACGTAACAATTACTCGGTGCATCATTTCAAAAAAAATGAAATGATACAAATAGAGGGCGAACGGCCTACTCACATGATGATTTTGGCAATGGGTAAGGTGAAAGTAACAAAAGAAGGAGTCGGTGGAAGAAATCAAATTATTAGAATGTTGCGCCCAGGAGAACATTTTAGTTATAGGGCCATTATAGCAAATGATGTCTACAGTACCAATGTTTCTGCCTTCGAAGATTCAGTAATTTATATGATAAAAGCGGATATTTTTTTATCCATTTTAAGACATAATAATGCATTTTGTTACCGTTTTCTGGAAGAACTATCAACTGACTTGGCAGCATCCGATGCACGCACTGTAAATCTTACTCAAAAGCACATTCGAGGCAGACTTGCTGAAGCGCTCCTTTTTTTGAAGAAAAACTATGGATTGGAGGAAGATGGTGCTACCATAAGTATCTATTTATCACGTGAAGATTTGGCCAATTTGTCAAATATGACTACTTCCAATGCAATTAGAACCTTGTCTAATTTTGCAAATGAACATGTTATTGCCATGGATG
>CAIUKZ010000386.1 GCA_903899865.1 uncultured Bacteroidales bacterium
CAATAGGGCAAACAGATAACTTTCGAAGCATGGCAACTCTTACCTGTTCGAAAATTTCCGTGCCTGACAGAAATGAACTGCTGAACATGCTACATGAAAAGAAAGAGGAAACGGCACTACGCATACAAAGTATGTTATCAGATAACTGGTACAGTATAACAACTGATCATTGGACTTCTATTAGCAACGACAACTATGGAGCACTAACCCTGCACTTTATCCACAACTTTGAGCTAAAAGCATTTGTTCTATCCTTTGAAAAACATAAAGGAGGATGCTCTGGAGAGGAATTGGAACGGCAGCTAATGGATTCACTAAGAGACTGGAACCTCCCAAAAAATAAAATGACTGCCTTGGTATCTGATAGTGCATCGAACATGAATCGAATGGGAGAGCTAATTATGTCCGATAAGTACAGTGATATACATCACCACTATTGCACTGACCACATCATTCATTTGACAGCATTGAAAGCTTTCTCTAACGATTGCACTGTTTCCCCGATAAAAGCATTAAAAAACCTTGTGAACTACATAAACTCATCACCACAGGCAAATGAAAAGTTGGCTAATTGTCAACAATCTATTCACAAGAACAAACGACCCCTGAAACTATTAGGAGACGTGAAAACAAGATGGTGGTCTACATACACTATGGTGGCACGAGCAATTAGACTACGAGAGGCATTAGAGTTACTGAAAAGGAACGAGCTCATTGCAAGACAACAAAAAGGCATTCAAGAACAATCAAAAATTGAAGACTTAATGTTGACAGAGGAGCAGTTTCAAACACTAGAAGTGATTGAGGAAGTTTTGAAGCCATTCAGTGACGCTCAGCGATGTCTAGAGGGAGATAAATATGTCAACATTTCCTTGATTGTGCTTTGCATCAAGAGGCTACATGGGACATTGCATTCAGCCCTAGCTGCATCGGTACACAATCAGGAGTTATATGATCTATTACATGATATGATTACAGACTTTGATAACAGGTGGGGACAAGAAATTAAGTACAACTACAACATGGTTCGTAGAGCCTTTCGTCGACAAGAAGGCATACCAAGATATGCATACTGGGGAGCATTGTTGGATCCACGGACCAAAAAAATTACAATTAAAATGTTAGATGCAGATGAAAGAAGGCGCATATGGGCAGACATTAAGGCAGAAATATATGACATGGTATCGAGTAGAGAAGACACACAGAGGCAAAACGAAAACATCAACACGGACAGAAGAAACAACAATAACAACAAAGGGGCGGCCAGTTTTTTACAAAGGATGGAACATGAGATGTCAGATGAAGATGATACTAATAACAATGAGGTCGAGGCACAAATATCAAATGAGGTTATGCTATATGAGAAGGAAAAGGGTTGTGCGCTTTGCGATGAAAAAGGAAACTACAACTGCCCACTTCTGTGGTGGAAAGCAAACTATTACAAATACCCACACGTTTGGATGCTAGCAGAAAGAGTTCTATCTATTCCAGCTACATCAGCCCCGTCGGAACGGGTTTTCAGTGCGGCATCAAATGTAATAAACAAAAAACGGGCCCGTCTGACACCAGAGAATGCAGGGTTGATATTATTCCTCCGTGGAAATAAGACACATGTTGATTGGACATGAGTGGTGAAGATGGGAGTATTTTTTTTTTAAAGGTTGCCGGCGGCTCATAAAATGGCTGCACTAGGTTAATAATAAACA
>CAIUKZ010000387.1 GCA_903899865.1 uncultured Bacteroidales bacterium
GAATTACTTTATTGTAGAAGGGAGCTAGTGGATCAATATAAAATACATTCAATTCCTTGTTCCCCAATCTATTCCCTATGGCAAAGCTCATTCCACATCCAGCATCTACTACGATAGGATTTTGTTTGGCTTTTAGAAATGATTGTGCGTCAAAGTAGGAGAGTTCAATTTCCGAATTGAGCTTGGAATAGTTCAACAAACTAGTTATTCGATTCTTATTAGAAAATATACCTTTCCAATACGCAAGTTCGTATGGTATGCCGTTAACCCAATTATTCATTTTGTTTATTATTAAGCCCCCAAGCCTCTGCCAACTGGCCGAAGTGGATGTGAAGTTAGTATTATTTTATCACACCCTTGAGTGTTGCAGTAATTAATCAGACCAAGTCCCATAAAATTCATTCAAATAAATCACTGTCAGACAATTGCCAATTATTAATTGTTAATTTTTAATTACTTTGGTGCTTTCTGATACAGATAGAGTCCGATGCCGAGGAAAAGGAGGTTGGGGATCCACACGGCTGTGAATGCTGACATGACTCCACCTACTGATAGTGATGTGGACATGGTTTGAAAAAGGATGTATGCAGCACTTAGGCCAATGCCTACACCCAAGTGAAGTCCTATTCCACCTCGTACTTTTCTGGACGAAAGCGAAACTCCTATCAAAGTCATGATAAATGCACCTAGTGGCATGGAGAAACGCTTGTAATACTCATCTTCGAAAGCTTGAATATTGCCTATCCCTCTGTCTTTTTGTTTGGACAGAAATTGCGCCAGTTCTTTGTTGTTCATCTGTGGTGCCTCAGCAGCGGTGATGAAAAACTCATCGGGTTGCACGTTGATGGTGGTGTCTTTGGAAGCTCCTTTGCTGATGTGTTCGCGCATGCCGTTAAAATCGCGTTGTAGATAATCAGTCATTTTCCACTTATACGCCGAATCCCATTTGATGGTTTGAGCTGTCAGTCTGGAAATAAGCTTCTTACCTTTAAATTTCTCTAATGAGAATCGGTATCCAATATTGCTTTCCTTCTCGTATCTCTCTATATACATGATTACTCCGTCAGCCACTTCCATTTGGATGTTTTGAACAGATGGTGCTTTGAAGGGCTGAATGTACAGATTGGAAAAGGCAATCATTTTCTTATTACTATAAGGAATGACGTATCCGCCCAAGGTAAACGACATGATAAAGATGATGGTAGCCGAAATGAAATAGGGTCTCACAAAACGCCCAAAACTGGTGCCACTAGCCAGAATAGCTACCACTTCTGTATCGTTTGCCATTTTGGAGGTGAAGATAATTAACGCCAGAAGGGTAAAAAGCGGCGTCAACATATTGATGTAGAATGGAATAAATGGAATATAATAATCAAATACGATGGCTTTAAAAGGCGCATGATACTCAAAAAACTTATCCATCTTCTCTGTTAAGTCAAACACAATGCCGATACTAATCAACATGGCTAATGAGAAGAAAAATGTTCCCAAAAATTTGCCAATGATATAGGTGTCTATCCGCTTTAAACCAAATGTTTGACGAGAAATTTTCATTTGTTTGTTATTAAAAAGCCCCCTAAATCCCCCAAGGGGGACTTTTTGAGGCGTGCGAATCAATAGGTTTTAGAGAAATTAAAAAAATAATTATTCACTCTCCTGTTTTATCAAATGAGACGAATTTTGAAATAAAAAAATTGAAACCAAAAATTGCTTCTTATGCACTGAAAAACAGACTAGTTAGTCAAATTATTAATTATTAATTTTTAATTATTAATTTGACTCTAAAGTCTTCTTCCAAGTTGCTCCATCATTCCTCGTTTCCAAGTGCTGAAGTCGCCTTGTTGGATATGAGTGCGTGCCTCGGTGACCAGCCACAGATAAAATGCCAAGTTGTGTATGGATGCAATCTGCATGGCTAGCAATTCCTTCGACACAAATAGATGGCGAAGATAAGCTTTTGAATAGAATTTATCAACATACGACGTACCATATTCGTCTAATGGCGAAAAATCGTTTTTCCATTTTTCATTTTTCATGTTCATGATGCCTTGCGAAGTAAACAGCATGCCATTGCGTCCATTGCGTGTGGGCATCACACAGTCAAACATATCCACGCCACGCTCGATAGCTTCTAATAGATTTTGTGGTGTGCCTACACCCATCAGATAACGTGGTTTATCTTTGGGCAAAATTTCATTCACCACTTCTATCATTTCATACATTTTCTCAGTAGGCTCACCCACAGCTAATCCCCCGATGGCATTGCCTTCACAGCCCTGTGATGCTATAAATTCTGCGGATTGTCTACGAAGGTCGGGGTACACACAGCCCTGAACGATAGGGAAAAAGCTTTGTGAGTAACCGTATTTTGGAGTTGTTTCGCCGAAATGTTTAATGCCTCGCTCCAGCCAGCGGTGAGTCAGCTCCATTGATTTCTTTGCGTAATGATAATCAGCATCACCCGGTGTACATTCATCAAAAGCCATAATGATATCTGCGCCTATGGTCCGCTGAATGTCCACAACGTTCTCGGGGCTGAAAAATAATTTGCTGCCGTCGATGTGTGAGCGAAAAGTGGCACCTTCCTCTTTGAGTTTGCGGTTGCCAGACAATGAAAACACCTGAAAACCACCACTGTCGGTGAGTATGGGTTTGTCCCATCCGTTGAATTTATGCAATCCTCCCGCACGTTCCAAGGTATCAATACCCGGACGAAGAAAAAGGTGGTAGGTGTTTCCTAAAATAATTTGTGCTTTGATGTCCTCTTTCAGCTCGTGTTGGTGCACTGCTTTCACTGAAGCCACAGTTCCTACAGGCATGAAGATAGGGGTGTTTATCACACCATGATCAGTGGTGATTTGACCAGCTCTGGCATTGGAATGTGGGTCAGTGTTTTGAATTTCGAAAGTCATCGTGGTTTTTAGTTAGCAGTGGGCAATCAACAAATTGGTAACAAGAAAGAAAGTTACAGTTAATCGTTGACTGGCAGCTGTAGATGGATGAAATTCTCTAAAATCTTTTGTCCCTCAGTGCCCGATTTTTCAGGGTGAAATTGTACGGCAAAGAAATTATCTTTCTGTAATGCCGAACTGTAAAGTTGAATATAATCGGTAATTGCGATGGAAAAATCAGACTTCTCTACATAATAGCTATGTACAAAATACATGTATGCATTGGGAGAAACTCTTTCAAAAAGAACTGATTTTAAATCGGTGATATTATTCCAACCAATTTGAGGAATTTTATAATCATCGGCTTTAAATCGCTTTACTTTTTCATCAAAAATACCGAGACAAGGTGTGTTATTTTCTTCAGAATGTGAGCACATGAGTTGCATACCTAGACAAATTCCCAAAACAGGCTGTTTCAGACTCGGAATCACTTTGTCAAGACCTTTTTCTTTGAGATAAGCCATCGCAGACGATGCCTCACCTACACCAGGAAAAATCACTCTGTCAGCAGCTTTGATTTCATCATGGTCATCAGTCACCACAGCATCAATACCGATTCGTTCTAATGCAAAAAGCACTGAACGGATATTTCCTGCATTGTATTTTATAATAACAACATTCATTAGGTTTAATATCGAGCCCCCTAGCCCCCGAAGGGGGAATGCGTAGTTGGCTATTGGTTAATTGGTTGATCAGTTCAAAAGGTTTATTGAGTTCATAGGGTTTATTGGTTCATCGGTTCATCAGTTCATCTGTTCACTGGATTGTCAGTTCATCGGTTTGTCAGTTCATCGGTTTATTGGTTCATCGGTTTATTGGTTCATCAGTTTATTGAGCTACTGGTTTATTGATCTACTTGTTTACTAGTTTACCTCATTAGCTGGGGTGATTTTATTGTATTTCAAATTTAGCAATTATAGTCTTTGATAAATTCAGTTTTTGGATTGATATTGTACTTCCACCTCTACCTCTATATTGAGTTCCATATCCTACGACCACAATATCTTCAAGCTTGAAATCATTATTTAAATAATTATTATAATCATTTTTACCCCCAACAATCTTGAAACTTTCATTAACAGTGCTCACCTTTCCAAGTTTAACATCCATATTGTCTGCTATTAGTTTTGCTTTGTTTTTTGCAGATTTTATAGCATTTATAAGTAGTACGTTTTGCAAACTGTCAATCTTAGAATGGTCAATCCGTTGAACATTAATATTATCCATACCAGACTCCATACATCTTACAATTATCGTATCCAGCAGATTTACTTTATCAATCGTAATTTTATAAGACTTGTTTAGTTTAAATTTTGTCGATGAAGAAAAGCTATATTGAGTATTAGCATTATATCTATCAAGATTGAAATTTGAAGGTTTAATCCCAATTGATTTAAGAAACTGAGAAATATTATTCTCCATTATCACTGTTGAACTCTCTTTTTTGGAATTTTCTGTCTCCTTAACCGACATGCCCAAAACAATAATATCTGGTTCAATTTCTAATTCAGCAAATCCAATTACAGTTATTAACTTGTCCTGATTGGGAGTTTGGGCACAAAGCATTAAAGGTATCAATGCTGCCAAAATAAAGTATTTTCTCATATCATTTTAAAATTAATACAAAAGTTGCGAAGTTTTCTTTCATGCAAGCTAACTGCCCGTAAATTCCTCTACACCAATCTATTTGTAGCTGTATCTGGAAAAACGACAGCTGGTTTAAATGTTTTGGCTTCTTCCATTTCCATCATGGTGTAGGCCATCACTATTACGATATCACCTGGCTGTACCAATCTAGCCGCAGCGCCATTGAGGCAAACCACCCCAGAGCCTCGCTCTCCAGGTATGACATAAGTTTCTATTCTTTCGCCATTATTGTTGTTGACTATCACCACTTTTTCGTTGGCAATAATGTTGGCAGCATCCATCAAATCAGTGTCAATGGTTACACTACCAATGTAATTCAAGTTGGCCTCTGTGACAGTGACTCTATGAATTTTTGATTTTAAAAGATGTATGTACATAGTTATCAAATTTTTAGAGATGTGATTCGTATCTGATATTGTCAATGAGTCTTACTTCGCCACAAAAAACAGCGATACATCCCACCGTTTTTGTTTCCCAATTTGTTACTTGTTGGAGTGAATGCACATCTACAATCTCAAAATACTCTACTTCCAAATCATCCTTCGCATTGACTTCCTTTGTAACCCATTCTGTCAATTCTTGGGGCGATAATTGGGATGCAAAGTTACGACTTTCAAATAAGACTTTGGATATGTGGATGGCATTTTTATGCTGTTGGGCTGTTAATCTTTCGTTGCGACTGCTTAGAGCCAGACCTGTATCTTCTCTTATAATTGGACAATCAATAATCTGAACATCAAAACCCATTGATTTTACCATGTGGTGAATGATGGCCAGTTGCTGAAAATCTTTTTCGCCGAAATAGGCTTTTGTAGGTTGAACAAGTCTAAATAATTTGCTCACCACTTGTACAACTCCATTGAAATGCCCAGGTCTAAACTTTCCTTCCATGACTAGATCCAATCCGTTGAAGTCAAATTCGAACGTCTGTTTTAGTTCATTCTCTGCATACATTTCTGTGGCATCTGGAGCGAACACTATGCTACATCCTACACTTTGCAATAATATTGAATCTTTGTCAATATTGCGCGGGTATTTTTCTAAATCTGTAGGGTTGTTGAACTGCGTAGGATTGACAAATATACTTACAATGGTTACCTCATTCTCTGCAACGCTTTGTTTTACAAGCGATTCATGTCCGCTGTGCAATGCTCCCATGGTGGGTACAAAACCGATGGTTGAATTTTGTAATTTTAACTCAGAAATGGTTCTCAGAAGCTCTGATGTTGATAGGATAATCTTCATTGCAGTTGGTTGATTGTAGGTCAATTATAGTAATATGCAGTAATGTTTTTGTCTTATAGTTAGTGCTTCTAAATGGATTGCAAAAGTACGAAAACTTATTTGTATCAATCCAATCATGTGGAAGTTTTGTTGATGCGTTAGTGAACTTATAGTGAGTCACTCATGAGTTTGGATATAGAAAAAATCATAAAGAGGGTTAAACTTTTATAAATGTTTTTCAATCATTTACACTTCGAATCAGTCGCCTTATTCATAATTGATTAGTATTGTGAGTAATATGTGATTATTTCATTTTTTCACAGTCCAATTAATGTTGTTTTTTTTCAGATTTGCTTAAAAACTAAAGGGTTATAATTTGCATATTTCCGATATTTTTTTTATATCTTTGCATACCGATAACACTTCCTAACGAACACTCGGTATCGATATCTAATGAAAAAAGTTACAAAAGTTCTCTACATTTCTCAAGAAATATTCCCTTACTTGCCAGAGACAGAATTAGCACACATGGGTAGATATTTGCCTCAAGCCGTGCAGGATCGTGGTCGTGAAACAAGAACATTTATGCCCAAGTTTGGTTCGGTCAACGAACGCAGAAACCAACTTCATGAAGTGATCCGACTCTCTGGAATGAACTTAATTATTGATGATACCGATCATCCTCTAATCATTAAAGTAGCTTCTATTCAAGCAGCTCGTATGCAGGTGTATTTTATTGATAATGAGGATTATTTTCAACGGAAAAATACAATATTAGATGACAATGGTGAGGAATATGATGACAATGACGAGCGTACCATTTTTTATGTTAGGGGGGTGATGGAAACCGTGAAAAAGTTACGCTGGACGCCAGATGTTATACATTGTCAGGGCTGGATGACTGCTTTAGCTCCACTTTATATCAAAAGGGCGTTCAACGAAGATCCATTTTTCAAAAACGCAAAAGTAGTGTATTCTATCTTTGCTGATGACTTTAAAAAACCATTCAGAAACTTATTTGCTGAAAGACTTTTGCTAGAAGGCATTGAAGATTCTGACGTAGAGCAGGTTAAAGACAAATCCATTGACTTTGTGGCCTTGAGTAAACTTGCCATTGATTATTCTGATGCTGTAATACAATCAAGCCCCGAAGTTAACGTTGATGTGCTTGGATATGTGAAGTCCAAGGGCATCGATTTCTTACCCTATCATGGAGAAGAAACATACGCAGATGCTTATGTTGATTTTTATGATAATATTTTTAATAAATAGCAATGATTAAATAATTGACCAAATGATAGATAGATAGTTTTTGATGTTGTTTTTACTTCGCAATCAACGATTTTCTCATATCACTTAGTCCGTTGTTTTTCAAGGTTTATCCTTGATTTCAAACATAACTCAAATGAAGTTACATTCCTTACTCGCATATTTTATATTGTCTGTTCTCCTGAGTTCATGCGCAGATAATCTTTCAGATTTAGCTACCACCATACAGCCAACCTCCGACTTAGTAAGACTAGGAGCCAATACCTACCTTGCTACTTCGACCAATGTGCAAGTAAACAGCATCAATGCTAGGCTAGATACAAATATTGACTCTCTGCTTTTAGGCAATGTAGCCAATTATAATGGATATGACTCCATATACGGTCAAACCAATGCCGATATTCTCGGACAGGTAGCCTGCGATTTAGATTTTCAATTTCCAAAAAAAACAGCTACACAGTCAGCTGGTGTAGCCGATTCTGTGCAACTGGTTTTTTTGTGCTATTCCTACAAAGGTGATATGCAATCTCCACTTCAGGTCAAAGTCTTTGAGATGAATAAAAGCACTTTTAATTATTCTCAATCTTACTCCTCAAATATCGAATTATCCACCTATTGCGACACCTCTATTGCGTCGCCAGTGGGTGTCAAAGTCTTAACTAAAGCAAATTTGCCAAAACTATATTCCAAAGTGCCTACCGATTCGTTCTATACCAAAATAGATCTTTCTAGTCAGTTTTTAGGCAAATTTACCACTTTGTTGTCAAAATCGTATGCTAATCAGTCTGAGTTCAATGCCGCATTCAAAGGGCTTTATATTACCACAGATTTTGGCTCTAATACGATATTATATATTCGTAGACTTGCGATAAATTACTATTATCATTACAAATATAAAAATTCGCAATCTGCATCCGACTCTATAGTGGTAAATAGTATTTTGAGACTCCCTCTCAATAATACAGATGGCAGAATAATCAATCGTTTTCAGCATCCGAATACAGATTTGACAAAACAAAACAGTCAGAAATCAAGAAATTTCATCTCCACGCCAGCTGGAGTTTATACCCGTATTTCATTGCCATTAGCACCCTTGAAACACGATATGGACTCGATGCTTAAAGGTAAAAGTAAGCAGATGTTGAATAAAGCCAGTTTGGATTTAGAAATTGATGCAGACACGCTTTTTTATAACTCTCCTTATGATCGTTTGTTGCTAGTAAAAGAGTCTGAAAAAGCCAATTTTTTCAAGCAAACAGATTTTACTTCTGTTACAGCAGCGCAGTTAGGTCAATTGACTCATTCCAAAGATGCGTCTTCAGGCAATTACCGCAATTATTACCAGTTTGACTTGGCAAGAATTATTAATGAGGAGCTCAAAAATGGTAAAGATTCGATTGCACTGATTGCAGTGCCTGTGAAGGTGAAATTTAACGGAAGTGTGCCTGTTTTGATTACCGAAGAATACAAGGTGGGAGGCATTACACTTCGAAGCGGACAGCACCAATCCTCACCCATGAGGTTGAAATTATTCTACAGCGGATATTAAGCTAGAATTGAATCCTTAATGAGGATTCTATGTGTTCTTAGTCTTTTCGTATTTGAAATACTTCATGTGTTCCATGTGTTATAAAGGATTCTTTTGTGGCTTTTGTGGTTTAATTTTCTCTTTGTCATACAAGCCAATTTACCGAAAGGCAAAACTGTGTGTTCTTAGTCTTGCTTCAAGAAATAGCTTGATCTGTTCCATGTGTTTCCTTTTGTGGTTTAACTTTCTGCTTGTGTTTTACCCACCTTGTTCGTTATAGAACCTTTTTTAGTTCTGTGAGTAATCCTTCACACGCATCTTCAAGTAAGTCGATTACATCTTCAAATCCCTGATCTCCTCCATAGTAGGGGTCGGGTACATGAGCCGCTTTCTTGTTGACACAAAAATCGGTTATGCGGTGAATTTTGGCAAATTGACTTGGGTCTGTAGTCATTCGATGTAAGCCTTCATAGTTTTGTTCATCCATCACCAGTATCCAGTCGAATCGATTCAAGTCATTTTTTAGTATCTGTCTAGAACGGGTAACAAGCTCGTAGCCTCTATTATGAGCATGTAGCCTCATTCTGCTGTCTGCCATTTCATCTTGGTGAAAGTTTAATAATCCAGCCGAATCCACTTCAAATCGATGATCTACGCCCTCTCTGGCAATGATGGTGTTGAAAATGCCCTCTGCCATTGGTGATCGGCAAATGTTACCCAGACAAACAAATAGGATTGATATTTTCTTTTGCATGTGTTATTTATGTTGGTTAATTGTTTCTTCGTTTTTACTGACTACTGCAAGAGGATACTCCCAAGATAGTAATATGTGTAAAAGGCTTGTTTCTTATCGGTTTATCAATCGATGGACTCAGAGATGAATTTCCATGCCAACCATGCCAATCCACCAGTACCAGTTTTCAAAGCAGGTAGGTCTATTTTGAAATTTTCACTGTGCAATCCACCAGTGTCTTTGTTGGATTCGCCTCTTATCCCAAATCGATAAAAGCAAGAAGGATATTGTTGGGTGAAAAAACCAAAATCCTCGGATGTCATTCTCATTTCTAGCTCCACAATCTGTTCTTTACCAACCCATTCTTGCGCAAAAAGTTTAGCTTTATGGGTGATTGAGTGATCATTTATAACACATGGATATCCATCTGGCATTTCAATTTCGGCAGTGCATCCATGTGCGGCACAAGTTTCGTTTATAATGCGTTGAATGTGGTTTTTGGCTTCATGTCTCCACTGTTCATTGATGGTGCGGAGTGTTCCTGATAGTTGCACCTCGTGTGGAATGATGTTTTGCGCCCCATCAGCAACAATTCTACCAAATGTGAGCACCATCGGTGTAAGCGGATGACATAGTCTGCTCTTAACTTGCTGTAATGCCACCAGAGTTGAAGCTGCCGCCAATACGGTGTCGTTGCACAAGTGGGGCAAAGCGCCATGCCCTCCCTTGCCATGTACTTTTACATGAATTTCATCGGCCGATGCCATGATCATGCCTTCTTTAAAACCCATCGTGCCTGTAGGGTAATCTACTGACACATGTTGAGCAATGATCAGTTCCGGTTGTAGGTCTTTGAATATGCCGTCTTCGAGCATCAGTCGAGCACCCCCTGGAGCTTTTTCTTCTCCTGGTTGGAATATCAATAAGATGGTTCCTTCGAATGATGATTTGATTTCATTCAATATCTTTGCTGTGCCCAATAGACAGGCTGTGTGAGCATCATGACCACAGGCATGCATTACTTTGTGAATGGTAGAGGAATAGGGTATGTCGGTTTTTTCACAAATTGGAAGAGCGTCCATGTCTGCTCTCAGTGCAATCACTTTTTTATGAGGATTCGTCCCCTCAATGTGGGCCAAAATTCCTGTTCCAGCAATTTTATCACGGAATGGGATTCCAGCTTTTTTCAATTCCCCTACAATAAATTCGGCTGTTTTATGTTCTTTAAATGATAATTCAGGATGTGCATGTATGTGCTTGTAGCATTCAACCACATAGGATGACATTTTATCATTGAGTTCTTGTATTTTTGACTTCATTTACTTTCTATAAAATGATATAATGGCAAAGGTACAAAATTTTTGTATCCAACTGAAAGTGGATAGCACTTAATACAAATGAGAATCCACGTTCTATTATCATTGTTTAAAACGATAAAAGGCTCTTGCTTTAACGAAATTTATGAGATTAATATCAGTTTTAATACGTAATCTTTCAGAAATTTTATACTTTTGTATCTCTCAATTATTGTACACTAGAATGAATAGTTTTTACTAATTTAATTTTATTTGATATGAAACAGTCGTCAATTTTACTTTGTTGTCTTTTGTTTAGCGTGACAGCGATGTCTCAGAAAGCAGTTATTAGTTTTGATAAAAAATCGCATGATTTTGGAAAAATCAAAGAGCAAGATGGTAAAGTAACTCACGTATTTGAATTTACCAATAAAGGTACTGCACCTCTTGTGGTAAGCAACGCCAAACCATCATGTGGATGTACAACTCCATCGTGGACGAAGGAACCTGTAGAGCCAGGAAAAAAAGGAACCATCACAGCAACCTATAATCCTGCCGGCAGACCAGGGTCATTTAATAAAACCATCACTATCACCAGTAATTCTGAAAATGAAACAGATTATCTGACCATCTCTGGTGAAGTTATTCCTGATCCAGCAGCACAAAAAGCATCATCGACACCAGCTCACAAAACATATCTTATTACTATGGGCGATTTGCAATTGAGTGCAAAAGGTGGTCCTTTTGGAACCGTAACAAAGGGTGCTGGTTCTACGCTAGATATTGACGTGAAAAACAATGGAAAGCAAGATCTTTCATTGGCTTTGGAAGGAATACCAGCACATATCACTGCAACAATCAAACCTGAGGTACTTAAACCAGGTCAAGAAGGAAAACTTTCTTTTGTGTTGGACACTAAAAAGTGTGCTACTTGGGGTGCTTCGGTTGATAATCCCTATGTGATTGTCAACGGTAAAGGCGCTAAGTTGGAATCAAACAAGTTGAACCTAGTAAAATACATCAAAGAAGACTTTTCTAAATTGACTAAAGACCAAAAAATTAATGCTGCGATTGTTGACATTCAGCCGGTAAGAGTGGCTGCGGGTGCTATCAAAGCTGGTGCCAAAAAATCCGTGAAAGTTAAGATTAACAACAAAGGACAATACAACCTTGAACTTAGATCTATTATTAACAATAACCAAGAACTAACAGTAAAGGCTCCTAAGACACCTATCGCAACGGGGAAACCAGCAGACCTCACTATCGATATTGATACAAAAGGACAGAAAGAGGGTGACTATAAGAAAGTGATTACACTTCAAGTAAACGATCCAGAAAATTCAACCCCATCTATAGAGGTGAGTTGGACGGTGACTAAATAATTAACAACTATCAACGACCAAACTGAGCCAAGAATTTTTCTTGGCTCTTTCGTTTTATTTTCGTTGTGCTAAAACAGGATACGCTGCATTTTGTTATAATAGCGTTTGCACAATCAACATAGTCCAATTTCGACTGCGTCTCATTGATACTATTTGTTATTATGGTTTTGATTGCCATTCACATTTTCAGGAAGGAATGTATGCTGTTGAATAAGATTGCTTTAGCTAAATTCCAACCAAATCGATATTAAACCCTGTTGTCCCTTGAAACCGATTCACCAAATTTTAATAAACTTCTAACCATTCATTATGCATTATACCAATCATCCCGAAAACGATCCGTTGTACAAAGGACTGACGGTTAACGAAGGAGTTACTGATGTGCCTACCGTCAATCCTTACCGAACAAAAGCGACTAAACGAATACCATATACCTCATCACAATATGCAGAAGGAATTTTAAAAGGTGACATCTCCATGCTGGGACAGGCAGTAACACTTATAGAAAGTTCGTTGCCCGAACACCATCAGTTGGCTCAGGAAGTGATAGAAAAGGTGATTCCTTACTCCGGTAAGTCCGTAAGATTGGGGATAACTGGTGTGCCTGGCGCTGGTAAAAGTACTTTTATTGAAGCGTTAGGAATGTATATTGTGCGGGGTGGTCATAAACTGGCAGTATTGGCAATAGATCCTAGCAGTGAACGATCAAAGGGTAGTATTTTAGGAGATAAAACCCGCATGGAAGAGTTGTCAGTCGCAAAAAATGCTTTTATTCGTCCTTCCCCATCATCTGGATCATTGGGCGGTGTGGCTCGCAAAACGAGGGAAAGCATCATTCTTTGTGAAGCGGCTGGATTTGATACGGTTTTTGTTGAAAC
>CAIUKZ010000388.1 GCA_903899865.1 uncultured Bacteroidales bacterium
TCGGACAGTACCAATTCGGCGGGAATCTTCGTATTGTAAAGACAATAATTCGTTTCTGTCGAATTGAAGGTTCCGTTTTCGTGTAATTTATTTGAAGGAGAACCCCCACCACAAATGCTGAAATAATCACAATTTTTTCTACACTTATCGACACCCTTTTTAATTTCACCAAAAATCTTCACAAATTTTTCGTTATCATAGATGCTGTAAAAAGTGTCGTCTCTGATGTTTCCAAAGACATAGCTGCCGTATTTTTGATCCTGAATGGTTAACAACTCAGGGGAGAAGACGGTGAAATCGCCGTTGGCTGCAATTGAGATCGTGGATAGAGGAGTCACCAACCCATTTTTAAATTCTTCGCTCCCATATAGGATGGAATTTAAAGTTCTCACATATTCTCTTTGCCGCATTGGTTTTTCCTCTTCAAGCAGACGACGGTTAAACCTTGACAAAAACGCATAGTACCTATGACTCAATGCCTTGCCCATCGATGTCGATTGGTGACATCCCTCTATTTCTTCAATATTAAAACCAATCGAAGTGGGACGCAGGTGCTGGAAAAAGTCAAACATCTCATCGGGAAACTCAAGTGAATAATCCGTTAACACGGAAATCACAGAAAAATCAATCCCAAAATCTCTCAGGAGCTGAACCCCTTGCAATATATTATCAAAAGAACCCCTACCGTTTCGATAGATTCTCTGCCTATCATTGATAAATTGAGGACCATCAATGCTGATGCCGATTGAAATATCGTATTTCTTGATCAGCTCGCAGTACTCAGGAGTTATGAGTGTACCATTGGTTTGAAAAAAATGTTTAATATTTGCTCCAATACTGTTGTGCGACTCAAAAAGACGAAATGAATGATCATAAAAAGCAGGTGGCAACACCAGTGGTTCTCCCGCATGCCAATTGATGTTCAAGGTATCTGTGAGCAATTTTTCATCAATAAGACGATGCATGATCGCCGGGATCAACGTCGTGTCAAAACGACTTTTGTTCAATCGATCAGGCAGATAACAATATTTACAGTCAAGGTTGCAAAACGGCGTTGCTTGCAATACTAATAACACAAATTGTGACTGATGCTTCATATTTAAAAAAAAGCGGCCATTCCAGTGAGGGAAGATCACTTTAAGATAACGATTATTTGGCCTAGCCCTTAGAAGTCAATGGGACACGATGTGCTGTCCGGATGTATTAAATCTCCCACTTGTCTATCAGGCGTATATCATTCCGAGTCATAATCCGTATAAGCTGAATATACGCCAGCAACCGAAGGCGAACTTTTACCATAAATCTCTATGATGACTTTTTGTGATTCAATGACCCCCTGCACGTTGGAGGTGGCTGATTGTCTCGCTTTAGCAATTCGCTCGGAAACGCTAACTAGACTTTTGGATGAACTTATCATAAATAACAGGTCTCGTATCGTAATTGTAGATGTTCTCATTCTATCTTTTGGCATCCGCAGTTGTCAATGGTAAATCGTATCTTATTTTGTATAGCACTTGACAGTATTTTGAGGCATGACATGGGTCAAACTCAATGAATTGCTAAGAATAGCCGAAATCCCAACTATAGACCAGTGCGATCGCTGCTTCGTAGGTTGGGTTGACAAAAGGAAACCCAA
>CAIUKZ010000389.1 GCA_903899865.1 uncultured Bacteroidales bacterium
TTTGTAGGGCAATCCAAATTCGGCAAGTATAGCGTGCATTTCGGTGGTATTATCGCCTTTATCGCCAAGAATATCAATCACCTCACCCACTGGATTCTTGGCATTGGGCTCCCAACTGATCAACTTCACCACCGCTTTCTGACCCGACTTTCCATCCTTGAGTTTGTCTCTGGGGATAAAAATATCATTGGTCATGATCTTGTTATCCAACAACAGAAATGCATAATTGTCAGACACGTCCAATGTTCCCACAAACGTATCCTGTGCACGTTTGACAATCTCCACCACTTCACCTTCGGGCTGTTGGCCTTTTCGCCTTGCATAAAGAAACACTTTGACTTTGTCTTTTAGCAATGCGTGGTTGGTTTTTCTTTCAGGGATATATACCAACTCTCCACCATCATCGGGGATAAGATAGGTCTTCACACCTTGTCGGTCAATGGTGCCTGTGATATGACCAGTGCGGTTATTTACTTTGAAATTGCCTCGAGAAATTTCCACCAAAAAATCTTCATCTAGCAACTCGTACAACATGTCATTGACAAATATTCGCTGAGTCTCGGAGCTAATATCCAACACCGAAGACATCTGCTTGTAATTAAATGTCTTATCCTGATTTTCATTGAACACTGTGACGATATTGCGAACAAGTTCTGTCTTTCTTAACCTGGTGCTTGGCGCATTTTTCTTTCTCTTCTTTGACATATTGCTATAGATTTAGTGTGTAAATGATGGTGAAGTTTTCCGACAATTGGTCAAAACATGGTTGGGGACAAAACATTCATTTCCAAATGACCAAAATCGTCCTTATGCAAATATACAATAAAGCTTGAAACTTGGTGTGTGTTTTTAGTATTTTTGCAAAGAATTAAATCTATAGTAGATAGACCCATTTATCCAGCTGAAATATGTATATTCGCTGGTCTAAAATCTCACAATCAATTATTGAACAGCGACAATGAAGATCAAAATTGCTTTTATCATCAACCCAATCTCTGGCACGAATAAAAAGATCGACCTTCCTAGCATCATCGAGGACATTCTCACACCTGAGAAATACAAAATAGAAATAGCTTACACTTTACGTCGAGGACACGCCACCAAGTTGGCACAAGAGTACGTGGATCGTGAGTTTGACCAAGTCATTGCAGTAGGAGGAGATGGCACCGTGAATGAAGTGGCACGCGCCCTTATACACTCCGAAACTGCATTGGGGATTATCCCCACGGGATCGGGCAATGGACTGGCACGCCACCTAGCCATCCCGATGAATGTGCGAAAGGCTATTGAGCAATTAAATTTCTCTGAAACCATCTTGATGGATTATGGACTGGTAAATAATCATCCTTTTTTCTGCACCTGTGGAACAGGCTTTGATGCTTATGTCAGCACCGAATTTGCCAAGGGAAAAAGCAGAGGTGTGATGAGTTATTTAGAAAAAGTAGTAACAGGCTATTTCACCTACAAGTCCGAAAATTATCACTTAATCGGCGACAACATCTCCCTCGAAGGAAAAGCCTTTGTCATTACCTTTGCCAATGCATCTCAGTGGGGCAACAATGCCTATATCGCACCACAAGCAAGTGTACAGGACGGCATGATAGACATTTCCATCATGAGTAATTTTCCCATTATTGCCATCCCCTCCATTGCTTTGCAGCTATTTACCAAGCGACTAGACAAAGATTGGTTTGTGAGTACAGTGCGCGCCAAAGAAGTTACTCTGCTACGAAGCACGTCTGGGCCTTTTCACTTCGATGGCGAACCCTACAAGGAAGGCAAAGAAATCAAAATAAAAATGGTGGAAAATGGACTGAAAGTGCTGGTAAGAAAAAGATTCTAGAAAATCAGTTGAACGTAGTGTGTATTAACGCCGTTTGTTCGGCACTCTAAGACAGAACCAAGCAAAAGTCACGAGGATTTCGTGTCTTTTCGCTGTTGAAAAAAGAGTATATTTGCTTTGAATGTTAAAAGCCGGAGCTCTTTTATTTTAGCTGCAACGAAGGCTAGAGCCATTCGCCGAACATTGTATAACATGTAGTTTTGCGCGCTAAGGGGGTTGCAAACGATTGGGAGAAAATTAGGCACACAAATCACCACATAAAGATTTAATCTGAAAAAGTTAATTCAAAACATAATCAATTATGAGAACAATTATCATTCTTCTAGGTCTTTCCATAGTTTTTGCAGCATGTACAAAGGACGAAAGTATTAGTCATACTAAGAACAAAAATAACACAGAAAGTACAACACTCAATTTGACTAATTCTAATTGGTTTACAACAAATGAGACCCATTCTGCTAAAGTATTTGGATATGTATATTTGTCTATTTCAGGCACTACAAATGCAGATAAAGTTACTATTGAAACGTATGGAGATGGTGATAGATCAGATTTTGAATTAATTCTAGACTCAAAGAAAAATTTCAGGAATGATTCAATTTGCATTTCGTTTACAGTTTCAAGTAATCTCCCAAGTTATGAATTTGAGTGCAGTACGGTATTAAAAGCGATAAAAGGTTCTGATACTTCAGTTGTAAAACTGAATAGTGGAAAATTAAAATATTGATATGAACCCAAATTTAGCATTTTCAAATGCTAAATTTGGGTTCAAGATGGTGGAAAATGGACTGAAAGTATTGGTAAAAAAAAGATTCTAAAGTTAGCCAAAGGCATTTCACAACTCTGCAACAAACATTTAGCTAACAATTTCAGCACAAAATTTTGTTCATCTAAAA
>CAIUKZ010000390.1 GCA_903899865.1 uncultured Bacteroidales bacterium
ACCATCGATTTCGATTTAATTGAAGAAGTAAAAGCAAAAGCCAATCAACACACATTCATCACCCAACTATCCATCAATGGAAAAGTAATAGCTTCCTCACAAGGTGATAGCAAAAAAGAATCTCATCAAAATGTAGCACGCATGGGCTACCATCAATTGGAATCAGATCCAAACTTCTTACTTTCCGAAACTCAAACAGACCGCCCCGATTCGGAAAACGAAAACATATAAGCTCATCATGTGTAGCTGGAGAAATCGATTTTAGAAATACACAAAATTGTATCTCGCTTCAATTGTTGTAATAAATATTGGCTGACATCATATTAAGTAAAAAAACCTAAATAATGTCGTATTCTTTGTATCAATTGCCGGCCCATTTATGGGCTGGATAGATAGGTAGAATAAGATATTGGCTTTAGCCTAACAATGACAAAATTTGGCTAAAGCCCTGTGATTCTTGAATATTCCGTTCTGTCCTTTCTTCGATTATCCTTTTCAGTTAGTTTCTCCTTTCTCAATTATCAATTTTTTACCCGCCCCCAAAAGTTATAGAGCAGAAATACTGTAATAGTTTCAATGTATTGTAGCGTAATTCTTATTCTTTTTTTTATCTTTGTTAAACTCATTAACATAAATACATGTTGTAGTGTATGTATCTACCCTTAAAAAATACAACCAAAAATTGAAAAACACATAGGATATTCCTCCTACAAATAAATTTCAACATGTATAATTCATTGATTTATACGCAATCTAGCTTTTTGTCTACTTTTTCTAAACTAGTTGTATCATCTTATAAATATCAGCATAGAACATGAACACAACCAACTTCGCCAACCTGATATCTGCACAGGCAAAAAAATACGGCAACAAAACAGCCCTATATTCACGATTTCATCAGCATGCACATTGGGATAAGCTATCCTGGATAGATTTGGAAAAACACGTTACATCCGTTGCCAAGGCGTTTGTAGAAATTGGGATTAAACCGCAACAATGCGTAGGTCAATTTTCACACAATAAACCCGAGAATTTTATAGTTGATTTTGCGCTATACTCCAACAGAGCTGTCGTGGTACCTATCTACCCCACTTCGTCACTGTCAGAAGTCACCCACATCATAGAAAATGCTGAAATAGAAGTACTGTTTGTGGGCAATGCTGACCAATACGAAATTGCGAAAAAAGCGATGGCTGATTCAAAATTTCTGAAAAAAATCATCGTTTTTGATAGTGATGTCAAGCCATTAGACCATGACAATGCTATCTACTTTTCAGATTTCAGAAAACTTGGAGAAGACTCTCACAAACAAGCAGATGTCAACAGCAGGCAAGAGCAACTAACCGAAAAAGACTTGGCTTGCGTGCTCTACACCTCAGGTACAAGTGGCATATCAAAAGGAGTGAAAATTTCACATGAAAATTTGAACGAAGCTATCCGAACAAATATTGCCCGACTACCCGAAATTTCAGATACTGAAACTTCCATCGCATTTTTACCACTAACTCACATTTTCGAAAGAATGTGGAGCTATCTATGCCTGCACAAAGGTGTGACTATTTATATCAACCATCTCCCACAAGAAATAAGACAAACACTGTCTGATGTACAACCAAACTATATTTGTTCGGTTCCTCGGTTTTGGGAAAAAGCCTATGATCTGATAAACCAAGAGATGGCCACTTTCTCTGCAGTTAAACTTGCCGTATTTACCTGGGCGATAGCTATTGGACAAACGTACAACTTCGAATATGTGCGAATAGCACGAACTCCTGATTGGTACCTAAAGCTCCGATATTTCATAGCTGACAAGCTTATATTTTCAAAAATAAAAAATAAGCTTGGATTTCAAAAAACCAAAATGCTTCCTGTAGCAGGAGCAAGACTTTCCGATGAATTATTAGAATTTTTCAGGGCAATGGGCATCCCTATTGTGTATGGTTACGGACTTACCGAAACCACCGCTACAGTGAGCTGCTTCGAAGAAATCGGTTATAAAATCGGATCGGTAGGGAGTGTATTGCCAGAAATAAACGTAAAAATAGGGCCTCACAGCGAAATACTAGTCAAGGGAAAAACCGTAACTCCTGGCTATTACAAAAACCCAGAAGCCGACCACGAAGCATTTACAAAAGATGGATGGTTTAAAACTGGCGATGCGGGATACTTCCAAGGAAATCACCTGATTTTGACCGATAGAATTAAGGACTTGTACAAAACATCTAATGGCAAATTTATTGCACCTCAAAAAATTGAAGCAGTAATGACCCTTGATAGGTACATCGAACAAATAGCGGTTGTGGGTGATGACCGTAATTATATTACCGCGCTGATAGTACCCTCTATGACCGAAATTGTGAAATATGCCAAAGAACAAAAAATTGAATTTGAGGAGGAATATCAGCTATTACAATCTGAAAAAATATATGACCTAATAGACCAACGAATCAAGCTACAACAAAAAGACATGGTTCATTATGAACACATCAGACGATTCACATTGGTTCCACAGACTTTCAGTATCGAAACAGGTGAACTTACCAACACCCTCAAAATGCGAAGAGCTGTCATCATGCAAAAATACAAACTACTGATAGATAGCATGTACAATTAACGAACAACAAAATGGTGTTTTATAACAACCGTCATTTGTACAAATACGAATCAAAACAGGCAAATAGGGCTCACAGCGAAAGAATAGTTAAAATAATTGATTATTTCTAATCGGATTTAAATAAGTTTTTTTACTTTTGCGAAGGTATAATTATCAAAAACAAATAAAAAAACAACACCCAAGATTATGTACAAAGAAAAAATTGGTATCGGTGCCGGTCTAGTATGGGAGGCATTGGCTGCTGGCGAATTAAACGTGAAAGCGGTTAAAAAAGTTACAAAATTGGCTGAAAAAGATTTAAACTTGGCTCTAGGCTGGTTAGCTAGAGAAGAAAAAGTTGTTTTCAATGAAGTGGAAGGTGAACTATTTGTTCGTTTAGCTTAATTGATCAGAAGAAATTAGAAGCGGGAATGACCATGGTTCATTCCCGCTTTTTTGTCCTCAATGCCCAAAAATAACACATTAATCAATAGATTTTAAAAAATATCTTTGATAGATAAAAAATAAACCTTATCTTTGCACCCGCTTTTGGTGAAAAGCCCAATTAGTATTTCAGCGAAAATAGATCTTTGGTAGAGTACGACCTTCCAAGATGAATTACTAAAATCAAAATAATGCGAAAATAGCTCAGTTGGTAGAGCACGACCTTGCCAAGGTCGGGGTCGCGGGTTCGAGTCCCGTTTTTCGCTCCATTGAAAATTTGGTCGAACTTTGAAAACGGGACGAAGAAGTTTATCCCGATTTTCATATCGGGAAGTCCCGTTTTTCGCTCCATTTGTTGAGTATCATGCCCGGATGGTGGAATGGTAGACACGAAGGACTTAAAATCCTTTGGCTTTACGGCTGTGCGGGTTCAAGTCCCGCTTCGGGTACTTTTACTTAATCAAAAAACCCTCATAATCAAACGATTGTGAGGGTTTTTTGATTTTAGGGGTGTACTTGTGGATCATTTTTATTTGAAAAACACTCCTCCTTTTGAGTTTCCAATGTTCCTTTTTTGGCTCAGTATAAAATTTTCATACCTTTGCGTAGTTGAACATCAGATACATTTTTAGAAACGAGTTCAAATCAGAGTAATAAACCGCAACTACATTCGTATACTGGAGCAGTTGGGCGGTTTAACTTTTAAACGTATGAAGACACTCCTAGTTTTGCTGGCTGTATTTATTTGTGGCTGCGTTCCTACACGTAGTGTACAAAACGGCGAGCCGAAAAAACATTCCGAGGACAGTTTTCTGTACATGACCTTCATCATGAATCGGGACTCGATAAATCATGTGTCTACTATTCGGCTTATAAACACAACTCAAGTGGCTGGTTACACAAAAACAAGCGCTGAATCATACACCTCGAGAAACTTCTTACAATGTAAGTTTTTGGATAAAAACAATCATGCCGTATCCACCCAAATGCTCAATCATCCGCTCTATTATAGAGCCGAAGTTTTGACCGAAAATCAAGAACTTAAAACATCAACGATAGAACTGAATCAATCAGAATTTGTTTTGAGAATTAACCATTCACCTAAACTTAACAAACTAATAATAATCGAAAATAGCGAAAATCAATCGCCTCGAAAAATCTATGAATATGTATTTCGGAATTCCGGATTTTAAGTATTAACCTTTAGAAAAATTACTATGAAACATCCATTTATAACCGCTTTATTTCTTGCTGTTTACATGGTTTCGTTTGGTCAACAGTTTCCCAAAGACAGCCTTCTTTACAATGGATCTAGAGATAAGATGATTAATCTTGTCATTCTTCCTGACGGCTATACGTCTGCCGAACTTTCTAAATTCAAGACAGATGCGACTTCATTTATGAATGGGTTTTTCATGCAATCGCCATTTACACAGTATAAAAACTATTTCAATGTTTACATTGTCAATATCCCTTCTAGTCAATCGGGAGCTAAACATCCACATACAGCCTCCGACTGTGGCACCGATGTATCTGTATTAAACCCAATTACCTATTTTCAAAGTTCTTTTGACTACGGTGGGATAGATCGGCTTCTGGTCCCAAATTATTCTATTGTTGGCACTGCACTGATGAATAACTTTCCACAGTGGGATATTGTACTTGTGATTGTTAATTCAAATAAATATGGAGGATCGGGAGGAATGTATGCCGCTGCTTCTACCAATGTCAGTTCGGCAGAAATAGCCATTCACGAGATAGCTCATTCCTTTGGATTACTTAGAGATGAATACTACCCAGGAGCGAGCTATATGGCAGAAACAACTAACACCACCAAAGTGTCAAGTCCCACCTCAGTACGATGGAAAAACTGGGTGGGAAACAATAGCATAGGGATGTATTCATTCTCAGAAGATCCTTCTTGGTACAGACCGCACCAAAACTGTAAAATGCGATATCTTGGTGTTCCTTTTTGCTCGTATTGTTCTGAAGTGATCATAGAACGAATACATAGTTTGACGAATCCAATTACTAATTACATCCCTTCTTCAAGTAGCATCAATGGATCTTCCATCCCATTACCATTTAGTATCAACACCCTAAAACCGACACCTAACACATTAAAAATCACATGGGTGCTTGATGGAAATTTATGCTCAAAAAATAATGAAACATACACATTAAATTCTTCATCCTTATCTCAAGGTACTCACACGCTCACAGCTACCGTGATAGACACTACCAGTTTGGTTAAAAATGACTCTCATGCATCTGCTCATTTGTATTCTGTGCAATGGAAAATAAACATACTACCTACTGATATTTCTATTGCAACATTACAGTTTAAGACCCAGGTAAATGCATATCCTAATCCATTTTTGGATAATCTTACCATTGCCTATACACTTGAAAAATCTTCTGATGTTCAAGTTGATTTATATGACATCAATGGGCTATTTATCAAAACACTTGAACAACAACACAATCTGCCTGCTGGGGAGCATAAGAAAACAGCTGATGTTTCTCAATTAAATTTACCGAAAGGCTTATTCTTCTTAAAATGCACAATGGATAATCAAAGTTTCACCAAAAGTGTTATAAAAGAATAGAATCACTTTAGAATGGCTCCATGATGAAACAATGCTTTTTAGAGTGGCGCCACAAGATTATTCATAGTCATTTTTATCATTAAAACACCTAAAAATGGACAAATATAAGTCATTATTATATTATCACTCAGCACCTTATAATTACAACTGTGCTCAATCCATCTTGAAAGGATTTCAGCATGAGTTTCAGGTTGAAGAATCTGAAATAGAGGCATACAGATCCAACGGAGGTGGAAAAGCTGAGGGTGGAGTCTGTGGAGCATTGTTTGCAGCCAATAGATTATTGGCACAAGCGGGCAAGTCTCCTATTTCGGAAGAATTTGCACAACGGGCAGGTAGCGTCTACTGCAAAGATATACGAGGCGTAAAGCTTCCTTGCAAAGAGCTGGTGCGGATAGCGGATGATTTGATTGCTGAGCGGATGAAATAAGAGAACTCTACTTCTTATTTATCAGATTGATAAATTCTTCTCTTGTTTTGGCTGTTTCAAATATGCCTGTAAAGTCAGATGTAGTGGTGATGGAGTGTTGCTTCTGTACCCCTCGCATTTGCATACAAAGGTGTTGAGCTTCGATGATAACCATCACTCCCATCGGATTAAGTGTCTTTTGAATACATTCTTTGATCTGTGTTGTCATGCGTTCTTGTACTTGCATCCTGCGTGCAAACACTTCTACCACACGAGCAATTTTACTCAATCCGGTGATTTTCTTATTGGGGATATATGCCACGTGAGCCTTGCCAAAGAAAGGCAACATGTGATGCTCGCACATGGAGTAAAAGTCGATGTCCTTCACAATCACCATTTGTCTGTAATCTTCCGTAAAAACAGCCGATTTAATAATTGCCTCCGGATCTTGCTCATAGCCTTGCATCAGAAACTGCAATGCTTTGGCAACTCTTTCTGGCGTCCTTACCAGACCCTCCCTATTTACATCCTCACCCAACAATTGGATGATTTGCGTGTAGTGTTCGGATATTTGAGCGGTGACAGTTGGGTCAAAAGGGGCTGATTGGGTGGTATTAAAATCCATTATCTTATTTTTTGGCAGGTAAGAGAATCTGTTCCTTTACGATGTAAATTTCACTTCGCATAGAAGGAAATGCTTTAATTAACTCTGTTTGAAAGCTTTGGGCATCGGCTTGAGTGGCAAAATCACCAACACGAACTTTCCATGAAGGTGAGGTGTAAATGACATAAATGCTTTGTTGGGGAAATGCTTCTTTTATTTGCCCTTCAATGTTATAGGCATCAGTTTTGGCTGTTTCCAGATTATTACTTGAAAACACCTGCACTCTATAACCTGGCACCGTCTGCATTCCCTCTTTGACTGAGGCAACGTCCTTGCGTATTACCATTTCCTCTAATCGCTTATCTTGAACAATTACTACAGTTCCTGAAGTAGAGTCATTAGCGTTCAATGCATCAAAGATATTTTTCTGAGCAAATAAGTTTGCACACAAAATCATGAAAAAAACAGTAATAGTAAGATGTTTGCTTTCCATACGTTTGTTATTGATTTTTAGTTATCATGCATCACCCGTGTGAATTAGAATCAAGCTCAGAAATCTGGATTTTTTGGAAATAATGAAAATGTCAGACTTCATCCAAAACACAAGCCAAAGGCGGTGCAAAGTTATATAAATGTTGTCGCTTTTCTTACAATTTGACCAAAATACTTCGGAGTCAATAGAGTTAATGATTATCTTTGTTACCATTTAAACCGTATTTCTGATGAATTTACCACATGTAGCGATCATCGTAGCTGGAGGAAAAGGGTTAAGGATGAACGCCGAAATCCCAAAACAATTTCTCGAAATCAACCATCTACCGATCTTGATGCATACGTTGAATGCTTTTTCAATGTATGATGCATCTATCCTGTTAATACTGGTTTTGCCAGCCGAACAAGTAGATTTCTGGAAAGAGCTTTGCCACAAACATTCTTTTTCCATCTCACACACCATTGTCTGTGGTGGCGATAGTCGGTTTGACTCCGTTAAAAACGGTCTTGATGCGGTAAAAGTTCACTCCATGGTAGCAGTCCATGATGGCGTGCGACCATTGGTGAGCAAGGATACCATTGCTCGATGTTTTGAGCAGGTGTACCTATATGGGGCTGTGATTCCTACCGTAGAACTGGTGGATAGCATCAGACAGCTTACTGATGGGAGAAACATTGCAGTAGACCGCTCAGCTTACCAACTGGTACAAACGCCACAAGTGTTTGACAGCATTATCCTAAAAAATGCTTATAATCAAGAGTTTTCGCCTCTATTTACTGACGACGCATCAGTGGTAGAAGCCGCAGGAACAGCCGTAAAACTAGTGCAAGGTAATAGAGAAAACATCAAAATCACCACCGAAATGGATTTAAAAATAGCATCTTTGTTTTTATGATCGCCTTGTGTGTGTGTCTAAGATTGCAATATATCCTTTGGATTCAAAACATCATTAGTGATTACAACTACGGTAACTATCTATTAAACATTATGTTAATGGAACTGTTTTACCAAATCTGGATTTTCGGAACCATGGCTCATCGAGTATTTCAGTGTCTGCTGTTGCAGTGATTACAATCGTTTCTTCTATCGCAGGGATATTTATTTTACGGATAATCCCGTTTGGCAAATATGTGGCAGGATAAATAGGGTAATTAAGAATTGAAAGTCTAATGGTTAATCTAATCATGTGAAGTTTCAAATTGATAATAATTTTGAAATCTTCGTAGAAAAACATTCACAAATAATTCAAAAAAGGGGCGTAGCTCCGTAATCTTCGTAGAAAAAATGATAATACACAAACACTAAGGGGCGTAGCCCTGTAATCTTTGTAATAATGGCAAATACATACACACAATTATATATACAATTTGTTTTTTCGGTCAAAGGGCGTCTAAACCTTATTAATGAACGCTTTAGAGATGAACTTGAAAAAGTAATTTGTGGTATTGTTACAAACCAAAAATGCAAAACATACGCAATTTATTGTAACCCCGATCACATGCACATTTTTATTGGGATGCACCCAGCAATCTCTCCTGCCAAATTGATGGAACAGGTTAAATCGAGTTCTTCCAAATGGTTGAATGATAAAAAATACGTTTCAGACAAATTTGCGTGGCAAGAGGGTTATGGGGCTTTTACCTATTCCAAATCGCAGATCGACAATGTAGTGAAATACATTTTGAATCAGCCCGAACATCATAAAAAACAATCGTTCAGGGATGAATATATGTTGCTGTTGGAAAAATTTGAAATTGAATATGATACAAAATATTTGTTTGAATGGTATGATTGAAAGATTGCAGGGCTACGCCCCTCAAAAAACAAAAATTCAACTATCTACTAAGATAACACAGCTACGCTGCTATTTCACGGTCTTAATTCAAGGATGTAGTCCAAAAATAATCATTTCACATGAGACCTTAATTGACAATTGAAAGAATTCATATTTAGAACTTTAATATGGACATATACAACCAAGATATCAAATTCCTTGCTGGTGTAGGACCAAAAAAAGCCGAATTGCTTCGGACAGAATTGGGATTGAGCACACCGGAGGATTTGCTACGCTACTATCCCTACAAGTACGTGGATAGAAGTCGGTTTTATTATCTCCATGAGATAAGTGCAGACACGGCATATATTCAGGTAAAAGGGCAGATAGTCAAGTTTGAAAAAGTCGGCGAAGGACGCAATCAACGGCTAACAGCTATATTTACAGATGGGAAAAGTTCCATTGAGTTGGTCTGGTTCAAAGGGATTAAATACATCACCGAAAATTACAAACCACGCATCGACTACGTGATTTTCGGAAAACCTACAGCCTTTAATGGTAAATATAACATAGCTCACCCTGAAATAGAACTGGCTTCAAAAACTCCACCTGCCGACCAACTTGGGCTTCAACCGTATTACAATACTTCCGAGAAAATGAAAAGCAGCTACTTGAACTCCAAAGCGTTGCAAAAAATCATTTTTCCCATTGTACAACAAATAAAACTGGGTATTCCAGAAACTCTCCCTGCCTATATTTTGAAAAAATTTGCATTGATGAATCTTACGGATTCATTGGTCAACGTTCATTTTCCCAAAAATGCAGACACTCTGAGAAAAGCCCGTCAGCGGTTGAAATTCGAAGAGCTATTTTACATTCAACTCAGCATCCTTCGGCAGACCAAATGGAGGGATATGCATTCTGTGGGATTCGTGTTTCCTATCATTGGACATTATTTTAATACTTTCTACAAGGATTATTTGCCGTTTGAACTGACTGGAGCCCAGAAAAGAGTTTTAAAGGAAATCAGGCTGGATGTGGGCACTGGCAAGCAAATGAATCGGCTACTGCAAGGCGATGTAGGAAGTGGAAAAACCCTGGTGGCACTGATGACCATGCTGATGGCTGTAGACAATGGCTACCAAGCATGCATCATGGCTCCTACGGAAATTCTAGCCACGCAGCACTTTGTCACCATTCAAGATTTTCTGAAAGATCTGGGGGTAAATACTGCTTTGCTCACTGGATCTACCAAACCCAAAGAACGAGTGCCCATTCATAAACAACTGCAATCGGGCGAACTCCATATTCTTATTGGCACTCATGCGCTGCTTGAAGATGTGGTGCAGTTTAAAAACTTGGGACTGGTGGTGATTGACGAGCAACACCGATTTGGTGTAGAGCAACGCTCACGGCTATGGAAGAAAAACTCTCAACCACCGCACATCCTAGTCATGACAGCCACACCCATACCTCGTACACTGGCCATGACACTTTACGGCGACCTTAGTGTGTCGGTGATTGATGAACTTCCTCCCGGCAGAAAACCCATCGAAACACTCCACTATTTTGAAAACAAGCGCCAAGCGCTTAATGGATTTATAGCCAAACAGGTAGAGCTTGGCAGACAAATCTACATTGTGTATCCACTCATTCAGGAGTCAGAAAAAATGGATCTCAAAAACCTGGAGGAAGGCTATCAATATGTACAAGAAACATTCCCTCATTACAAAATCAGCATGGTACACGGCAAACTTAAGCCTGCCGAAAAAGAATACCAAATGCAACGATTCGTAAGTGGCGAGACGCAAATAATGGTAGCTACCACGGTGATAGAAGTGGGTGTGAATGTACCCAATGCTTCGGTGATGATTATCGAAAATGCCGAGCGATTTGGGCTATCGCAGTTGCACCAGCTACGCGGACGCGTGGGGCGTGGGGCCGAACAGTCATACTGCCTACTGATTACAGGCTTCAAACTGGCTACAGACACCCGTAAGCGAATGGAAATAATGACAAGAACCAACGATGGATTTGAAATTTCAGAAGCAGATCTTCAGATTCGTGGACCTGGCGACATGGACGGAACACAGCAAAGTGGCATGCCATTCGAACTTAAAATAGCCAATCTGGCTCAAGATGGGAAAATGCTCGAAATAGCTCGAAATACAGCCATGGAAATTTTGGACGAAGACCCACAACTTGCTAGCGAAGAAAACTTAGTATTGGCGAAACAACTAAGCAAATTGAATACAAATACGATGAATTGGGGCACAATAAGTTAAAAAAGTGGAAGTTTTTTTGCATAGACCATTCCTTTTCGTTATTTTTGAAGAGCATTGATAAAAAAACAAATTTGCATAGCACACAACTAATCAAAAAATTATGGAAAAAACACTTGTAATTTTAAAACCTTGTACAGTGCGTAGAGGGTTGGTTGGTGAGATTACTCATCGTTTTGAACGAAAGGGATTACAGTTGTGTGGCATGAAGATGATGCATCTGGATGATACTATTTTGAGCGAACACTACGCACATTTAGCCGAGCTCCCTTTTTTCCAACGAATAAAAAATGCGATGATGGCTGCGCCAGTGATTGTGACTTGCTGGAAAGGGAAAGACGCTGTGCATGTGGTCAGAGAATTGGGTGGAAAGACTAACGGAAGAGTGGCTGCGCCAGGAACGATAAGAGGTGATTAC
>CAIUKZ010000391.1 GCA_903899865.1 uncultured Bacteroidales bacterium
ATCATTTCTAATGCGGTGCAAAGATAAGGCAAATTTTAGTTTCTGCAAATAGTTTTACTGAATTTTTTCTGTAAATTTTTCAGAAAGTGTTTTCAATATGTGTTTAGTGTGCTGAAATTAAACTATTAATGGCTCTGTTTTACTATAAAAAATGTTTGTCTGAAATTAAAATGTTATCTTTGCAAACTCAAAAATAGACCTTGAAATAGCATAAATTAGATGAATTATTAATGAAAGCAACTGAAAATATAGCCGTTTTATTGATCCATTGTCCCGATAGGGTGGGTATTTTGGCCGTGGTGACAGAGTTTATCAATCAGCATAAAGGCAATATCCTATATTTAGATCAATATGTGAATAGGGAAGAAAAGGTGTTTTTTATGCGCGTAGAATGGGATCTGACATCATTTCAAATTCCTCGCGATAAAATTTCTGAGTATTTCAATACCTTGATCGCCTGTAGATTTGAGATGAATTATCGGATTCATTTTTCAGACCAAAAGCCTCGTATGGCAATTTTTGTCTCTAAAATGTCGCATTGCCTGTTTGATTTGCTGTCCCGACATGCTGCAGGAGAGTGGAATGTGGACATCCCACTCATTATTAGCAATCATCCTGATATGGAGTCGGTAGCCAACATGTTTGGTATAGCCTATCATGTTTTTCCTATCACCAAAGAGAATAAAGCTCAGCAAGAGTTATTGCAGATAAAATTGCTTGAGGAACATCAGATTGATTTTTGCGTTTTAGCACGTTATATGCAAGTTTTATCGGGCGATTTTATAGCACATTATCCTGACAGAATTATCAATATTCACCACTCATTTTTGCCAGCCTTTGCAGGCGCTAAGCCTTATCATGCTGCTCACGAAAGAGGGGTAAAAATCATAGGAGCTACCAGCCATTATGTTACTGATGATCTGGATGCTGGCCCTATAATCGAACAAGATGTTACTCATATCACACATAAAAACAATGTGGAAGATTTGATTAAAAAAGGTCGCGATTTGGAGAAGATTGTACTTTCTCGTGCTGTTGAAAAGCACATTGATCGTAAAATTCTGGCTTACAAGAACAGGACAGTAGTGTTTCAATAAGCCATGCAAGAGATGGATGTAATGGTGTGCCGATATTTTATCTATTTGTCATACAAAGGAACGGCCTATCACGGTTGGCAAATTCAGCCCAATGGCATCTCTGTGCAGCAAATGTTGACAGATGCGCTGAGCACGGTGCTTCGTCAGCAGACAGAGGTGGTAGGTGCTGGACGCACGGATGCTGGTGTTCATGCCAAATTGATGGTGGCGCATTTTGATTGTGTGGGTGGTTTGCCTAATGGCTTGGACTTGACAAATAAGTTAAACTCCCTATTACCCAATGATATTGCAGTCCATCAAGTGCTACCTGTAAAGCCAGGTGCTCATGCGCGCTTTGACGCTGTGTCCAGGAAATACGAATATCATATTGTGACCGCAAAAGATGTTTTTAAACAAGAGTTTGCAGCTAGGATAGTTGGTGATCTTGATTTTCAACAAATGAACATTGCGGCAGCCACATTGCTTGATTTTACAGATTTTACTAGTTTCAGCAAGTTACACACCGATGTGAAAACTAATAATTGTAAAATCACTCAAGCTCAATGGAATATGTTGGAAGGTCAATGGGTGTTTACTGTTCAAGCAGATAGATTTCTTAGGAATATGGTGCGAGCCATTGTGGGCACCTTGCTTGAAGTGGGTAGGGGCAAGCTGTCTGTTGAACAATTCAAGGAAGTGGTGATGGCCAAAAACAGATGTAAAGCCGGAGTTTCTGTGCCAGCCAAAGGTTTGTTTCTTGTGGATATTTGCTATCCAGATTCCATTTTTTTTAAAAATTAATATCTACATTTTAATCATTCTGCATTTGTGCGTAGGCGCAGAGAGATGCTTATTGCTAATACCTATACATAACCATGTGGTTGATACTCGGATTTGTTTCTGCTTTTTTTCTAGGCACCTATGATATTTTTAAGAAAATTTCTTTGCAGAATAATGCTGTCATTCCTGTTCTGTTTGCATCGGTAGTAGCTTCCTCGTTAATGTTGTTGCCCTTTTTGACATTGTCGCGCATAATGCCTGGTTGCTTAGAGGGGAGTATTTTTTATGTTCCAGAGGCGAGTTTCCATACACATCTTTATATTGCACTCAAAGCCTTTATTGTTCTTTCTTCGTGGTTGTTTGCCTATTTTGCGGTGAAGCATCTTCCCATTACAGTGGCATCACCCATTAAGGCCACTCAGCCTATTTGGACGGTGTTTGGAGCTATGCTCATTTTTGGTGAGCGTCTCAATTTGTATCAATCCATTGGGGTGGGAGTGACGCTACTTTCATTTTTTCTG
>CAIUKZ010000392.1 GCA_903899865.1 uncultured Bacteroidales bacterium
ACAAATTTAAAACTAAATTTTCGTATTATTTTCTTTTTGGTTTTGTTGTTTTTTAATAGTAGACTGTTTGGGCAATATTTCAATATTGTTTCAGCGCCTACTTCCATTGCGTCCACCGCTACTGCTCACAGCCAGCAGTGGACTTCATTTAACACACCCGCTACATTAGCCTACATGGAGCGAGTGCAAATCGGAGTGCAGTATGATAACCGATTCGGGTTATCACAGCTTGCCACAAAGTCCGCCCAATTAACCATGCCTACCAAGCTGATGAATGTAGGAGCGTCCATGACCTATTTTGGCTATTTGCTTTATCATGAAATGGCGGTTGGAGCTACACTTGCTCGCAATTTTGGCGATGTATTTGCCATCGGACTTCAAACCAATTATATCAGCACCTATTTTTCGAACTCTAACGCACATCGAGGCGCACTTTTCATTCAAGTAGGTGTCAATACAAAACTCACGCCAAAGTTCTCACTCGGCTTTCATGCATTCAATCCTACCCAAATCAATATTAAAACGGAATATTCCGAAAAAATTATACCTACGCTCTTTAGTTTAGGCACAGGTTACCTCATCACTCCACAATGCAATTGGCGCACTCAGGTAGATAAGGAAATTCACTCCGCCTACCGAGTGGCCACTGCTCTGGATTATCAACTGGTAAAGGAACTACAAATTAAGATTGGAGCCTATGCATCTGACTATCTGGTACCTTGCTTTGGGGTAAACCTATGTATCACTCAGCTGACCATACACTTGAACACCGAACTCCATCCATTGCTAGGACTGAATTCATTCGTTGGTCTAAAATATGATTTTCATAATCGTGATTAATCACGTACAATCACCAAAAGACTTAAAACTCTACTAGTGAAAACTAAACCTTGGCTGTTGATTATCATCATTTTTTCATTTTCAACTCTCTATGCACAAAAGGATGAAAATGAAATACAGCTTTTTATTGCTGACGTGATAGAGCAATACACCGCTGAGGCGCCCGAAAATATCGACCTCACCACCTTCTATGACAACCTGATGTACTGCGCGCATCATCCTATCCATATCAACCAAGCTACCAGACAGGATTTGGAAAAACTCACCTTTTTATCGGATACACAGGTGGAGAACATCTTGGCATATATCTATCTGAATGGTGGCTTGAAAACAATTTACGAATTGCGCCTGATAGATGGATTGGACATGACAGACATAAGACGAATGCTGGGTTTTATAACTTTGGAGGATAAGGAGCCTTTCTTCAAAGAAATAAAGCTAGATAAACTGATAAAGTATGGTAAAAACGAAATAATTATGAGCGGATGGCAGGGCGCAGAAACCAAACAAGGATACACGTCCCAAGCTACAAGTCCATATTTAGGCAGTGCATGGGCTAATACGTTTAGATACAGATTTACCAGTCGCAACAGACTATTAGCTGGATACACAGCGTCCAAGGATGCCGGAGAACAGTTTTGGGGCACGATGAACAAGGGTTTTGATTACAACTCAGCTTACGCACAGCTCAACGATCTTGGGAAAATTCAAAAAGTAATAGTGGGTGATTTTCAAGCTAGTTTTGGTCAAGGTCTGGTGTTACATCCAAGTTTCAGCATCGGGAGATCATCCTACGTACTCAATGTGACGCCTCGAAGTGTGGGTTTCACTAAACATGGATCTACTGCCGAGTTCAATTATTTTAGGGGAATGGCTACTTCAGCAAAATTTGGGAATGTGACGCTATCCACCTTTTATTCCAACAGATACATTGATGCCGACACTGCAAATGGAAAATTTTCCAGTACATATAAAACCGGATATCACAGAACAGAGAGTGAATGGAGAAAAAAGGAAACCGTCAATCAACAGGTTATAGGGGGTGATGTAACACTCAATTTTTCAAAACTAGAGGTGGGAACTACTGCTGTACATACACGATTTAATCAGGAGTTATCACCAGACAGGTCAGTCTATAATTACTTTTACTTTTCAGGTCGCTCCCAATCCACCCTGGGTGTGCATTATCGAGGGTTGTGGCACAACGTTAGCTTTTTTGGGGAGACTGCCCTCACCGATCAACAAGCATTGGCTACTATCAACGGTCTATCATTTTCACCCATTTCTACGGTCAGTTTGGTGGCATTGAATAGGTACTATTCTCCACAGTACTATTCATTTTATGCTACAGCTTTTGCTCAAAGTTCCAAAATCAATGATGAATCGGGCACCTATCTTGGGGTGGAGGTTCATCCTGCCGCAAAATGGATGATACGAGCGTATGCTGATAGTTATAAGTTTCAATGGCCAAAATACTTCATCAGTAGTCCTTCCGATGGAGCGGAACTGCTGTTGCAAACCGACTACACATCTAGCAAAACTACATCGATGTATTGGCGCATAAAATACGAAACTGAGATGAAAGACTACTCAGCATTATCTACAATTATGCCAACAGTGCTTCCCTATAAACGCATTTCACTCCGATACAATCTCAATAGTCGTTATGACCAACTTACTTTCAAAACCGTAATAGAAGGAAATCTCGTACAAATAGACCAACAGCCCATGACCTACGGATCAACCGCCTATCAGGACATCAGTATCTCATTTCCACATCCTCAGTTGACCATCAACCTCCGTTTGCAAGCATTTGATGCTGTGAACTATAACAACAGGGTGTATGCTTACGAGCAAGACATACTCTATGCATTTTCCATCCCCATGTTTTATGGGATAGGCACTAGGTATTATATCAACCTCAAATATCAATTGTCCAAGCACCTGGCACTATGGATGAAAATTGCTCAAACCTGCTACTCCGATGGAAGAGAGTACATAGGCAGTGGGAATGAAACAGTGAAGGGCAATAGAGATACGGACATTAAAATGATGATGAAATATGTTTTTTGAACCACAGAAGGGGCAATTCAGCATTCATTTGCGATTTTTGCGTCTCTTGCGTTCCAATCATACCAAACCACAAAAGGCACAAAAGATTTGCGTTTTAATATTTAAAAATTTAACCACATAGATACAATAGTTTACTCATAGAATATCTAGTATTATCTTTGGAAAAGGACACAAAGCAGATCCCGATAAATCGGAATCTTTGGCTACAATCGTTTGTGAGCTATGTGATTTAATTCTGCGTTCATTTGTGATTGTTGCGTCTTTTGCGTTCAGAGAATATTAAAAAAAAATGACCCCCTGCAAATTCATGCAGAGAGTCATCCTCTAAAAGAGCTTGGCATTACGCCTTTTCATTCAATTTGATGGTTGCCATCAGTTGTTGCACGGTTTTCTGCATGCCGTCAGTAGACCCATCAAGGAAAATAACGTTACCTTTGCCTTGTTCGGCAAAGTGCTTGATGGCTTCTGTCCACATCGAAAACAGCAAATAAGATGCATCCAAGTCAGCATCAATCATTTCCTTAGCAGCATGAGCC
>CAIUKZ010000393.1 GCA_903899865.1 uncultured Bacteroidales bacterium
TTGTTTCATCTATTGAAAAATTTAGCCTCCCCAAGCCCCTCCAAAGGAGGGGATGAAGAGTTAGTATTGTATAATTACACCCTTATATATTTTTTGACTTTAGTCATTAGTCTTTTGACTTTAGACTTTAGACTTTAGACTTTAGACTTTAGTCTTTCGTCAATAAAGCTTATAGGTTGTTTTCACCACTCGGAATTCAGTTCGTCTATTGATTTGATTGACTTGAGCCTGTTGATCTGGTTTTAGTTTTGTAATTGTAGCTTCATCCAAAATTTGTCCCTCTTTGACAAACTTATATTTTTTGGCCACATGTTCGTCAACCAAGACTGGTTTTTCTTCACCATTACCTACAGATGTAAGTCTATCGGCAGCAATTCCAGCAGACTTCAGATAATCAACCACTGATTTTGCTCTTCGTTCAGACAGCACCTTATTTGCCTCATTATTACCCACATAATCAGTATTGGCACTCACTTCAATGGTTATATTGGGATTATCATTCAGAAGTCTAACCAGTGCTTGTAATCCATCAGTAGAACTAGGTGTCAAATCCCACTTACCCGATTCATAGAAAATATTGTCCATATTAACGGGTTTAGAAATACTTGCCAAAGTAAAATCAATCTTATATGTTTTGCTACCTTGCACACCTTGACTTGACAATTTGTTTTTCTGATTCAAATACCCACGTGCAGAGGCTAAAAGCACGCATTCCATGTTTTTTTCTATTTTGATTCTGTATGTCCCGTCCTTTTTAGTTTGGACACGAGCATTGAATCCGGTATTACTAACAAGCCTAACTTTAGCGTCGGGAATTGGGTTTCCCTTCTCATCAACCACTTTGCCTTCTAACACATAACTTATCTCTGGCATTTCAAAATACCAGATAGCATCGTAAGGTTTTAGTTCATTTCTATTGGTGGAAAAATATCCTTTATCCTCATTTTTAGAAAATGTAATACCAAAATCATCAAATGTAGAATTGATGGGTGTTCCCATATTTTCAACCTGCCAACCATCTGGTTTCAAAGGCGTTGCTTTAAAAATATCAAGCCCCCCGAAACCCAAATGTCCGTTGGATGCAAAATAAAGCGTACCATCTGCTTTGACAGTTGGAAACATTTCGTCACCGCTTGTATTAATGCTAGGACCAAGGTTTTCAATGTACTTACACTCACCACCTTCCAATGTGCCTTTCCAAATATCCTTTCCACCGAGTCCTTTTTGATAATCTGACACAAAATAGAGGGTATTACCATCAGGCGATAAAGCTGGATGCGCCACTGAAATAGTAGTATCTTTAAACACCTTGATACGTGAAGGGGCACTCCATGTACCACCAGCACGCTTGGAAACACATATTTCGGTGCCTCTATCTCCCACAGCGTTATTGGATGAGCGAGTGTAATAAAGTGTTTTACCATCTTCAGTCACACAGCCCACACCTTCATCGTTGAGGCTAGTGATATCGCCTTCCAACACTTCTGGAGTTTCCCATTTGCCAAAAGCATTTTTCCGGCACATGAACAGATTGTTAGGCGCGAAACCGGTAATAGGACTTTTCTTCTTGGTTAGTTTTTTGTTCAGCTGTCGGGTGGATGTAAAGACGAGCATTTCGGTATTTGAGCCCATAAACATAGGACTAAAATTGGATGTGCGAGACTGGTTAAACTCTTGCGCTTTATTCACCAAAAATTTGGAGGGATTTTTCTTCCAAAAAAGTTGTAATTCAGAAAGTTTCAATCCGTTTTTTGCAACGACAGAAGCAGTGTCTCTGATTAAATACTTCCCGTAAAAATCAATGGCTTCTTTGTACTTTCCATTACGATGAAGAACTTGAGCATAATGAAGTAATAGTGAGCTATCTACATCCGCATATCCATATTGAAAGGCATTGGTATATGCTCGTTCTGCTCTACTCTGATTGGTAAAGCGATAGCAATCGCCAAGATTATTAAAAATACGGGCTCTTAACGGTTTGTTTTTGTATGGAATGGCGGGATAAATAGATCGATACAATTCGGCTGCAGCATCATACTCTCCGATAGAAAAGCGCTTATCAGCCTTTTTTATACGCCTAGATAAACCACATCCTTGCAGTATAACTGCTATTACAACAATCAAAAGCAAGGATGTGGTTCTTAAGCGCATATATAAGCAATTACAAGATTTTTATTACAAGTTACAAGATTAACAATCTGACAGTTAGGCGCATGAACCAGAATAAAAAATCTTCAAAAACGATTCAAAAAAATGAACTACACTAATTCGTGAATGACTAGACCCGAACGAAGTTTTGGTTCAAACCAAGTAGTTTTTGGTGGCATGATATTCCCAGAGTCTGCAATATCAATCAACTGTTTCATTGACACAGCATACAATGCAAGTGCCACTCGCATTTCACCACTATCGACGCGTCTTTTCAACTCGCCCAGACCACGTATTCCGCCTACAAAATCTATACGTTTATCACTACGTAAATCTTTGATTCCTAGTATCTCATCCAATATCAAATTCGATGAAATCGTTACATCCAACACACCAATTGGGTCATTGTCGTTGTAAGTTCCAGCCTTAGCTGTCAACGAATACCATTGATTAGATAGATACAACGCAAAATTATGCAATTTATTTGGTATATAAATATCCGACCCCATGTTTTCTACTTCAAAATTCTCTGAAAGTTTCGTTAAAAACTCTTCGTCGGTAAGATTATTAAGGTCTTTCACTACTCGATTGTAATCAATGATATTCAACTGATTATCAGGGAAGCAAACAGCCATGAAATAGTTATACTCTTCTGTGCCTGTATGATTGGGATTTTGACGACGCTTTTCATCACCCACTAGTGCCGCAGCAGCACTACGGTGGTGACCGTCAGCAATGTACAAAGAAGGAATCCCTGCAAACAGCTCGGTAATACGTGCAATGGTGCTGTCGTCATCAATCAACCAAAAGTGATGTCCAAAACCATCGCCTTGAGCCACAAAATCGTAAACAGGCTCTGATTTAATTGCCTCAGATACAATGGCATCCAATTCATCTTGGTGTGGATATGCAAAGAATACAGGTTCAACATTTGCATTATTAACCCTCACATGCTTCATTCTATCTTCCTCTTTATCACGACGTGTTAATTCATGCTTTTTGATATTCTCATTCATATAGTCATCAATGTGAGCGCACACTACCAATCCGTATTGCGTTTTACCATTCATGGTTTGTGCATACACGTAGTAGTTCTCTTTCTGGTCTTGTATCAACCAGCCTTCTTTGCGAAATTTCGCAAAATTCTCGGCTGCTTTAGCATACACTTTTTCTTCGTGTTCATCCGTACCGGGCTCGAAATCAATCTCTGGTTTGATTATGTGGTACAATGATAAATCATTTCCTTGTGCTTCCTCTCTGGCTTCTTGTGAGTTCAGCACATCATAAGGGCGCGATGCCACCTTTTCCACCAACGATTGTGGTGGGCGAATTCCTTTAAAAGGTTTAATAATTGCCATGTTTAATTGCTTTTCTAGATTTTATTAATTTGAATTTATTGTTTGGCTTTGAAGTACAAATATACTAAAAAA
>CAIUKZ010000394.1 GCA_903899865.1 uncultured Bacteroidales bacterium
GTGAAGATGGACCAACTCATGAGCCTGTAGAGCAAGAAGCTCAAATCCGATTGATGGAAAAACTTCAAAACCACAAAGGACATAACTCCATGTTAGTACTTCGTCCTGCTGACGTAGAAGAATGTACAGTGGCTTGGAAAATGGCTATGGAAAATACTCATACTCCTACTGGTTTGATTCTTTCTCGTCAAAACATTGTAGACCTTCCAGCAGTAGAAGGCCGCAAAGTAGAAGCTGAGCAAGCTCAAAAAGGTGGATACATCGTAGAATGTGATGGCAACCCTGATGTAATTCTTGTAGCTTCTGGTTCTGAAGTTTCTACATTGAACGAAGGAGCTGCACTGCTACGTGCTGATGGTGTAAAAATCCGTTTGGTATCTGTACCTTCTGAAGGTCTATTTCGCACTCAATCTGCAGAATACCAAGAAAGTGTACTTCCAAAAGGAGCAAAGATTTTCGGACTTACAGCAGGACTTCCTGTCAACCTTCAAGGTTTGGTAGGTGCTAATGGAAAAGTGTGGGGATTGGAATCATTTGGATTCTCAGCTCCATTCAAAGTACTGGACGAAAAACTTGGATTTACAGCTAAAAACGTTTACGAACAAGTAAAACAAATGTTGTAGTAATTACCCCTAACCCCTAAAAAGTGACTGAGTTAGTTTATTATTACATTTACTAATTTAGTCCTCTTTAGGGGCTAGGGGTCTTTTTTTCTATGGATTTAATCTCAATCATCATAATAGGTATCGGGCTTTCCATGGACTGCTTTGCCGTGGCAATAAGCAAGGGAGTGTGTGTTCAGAAAATGGATTGGAAAATGACCATCCGAATGGCTTTTCTGTTCGGACTCTTTCAAGCCGTCATGGCATTAATTGGATTCTATGCTGGTATAGGATTCTCTGATTTTATCAAAACCTTTGATCACTGGCTGGCTCTAGGATTGCTATCCATCATTGGTGGCAAAATGATACTTGAAGGACTCAAAACACAAGATTGCGACTGTGATTGCGACTCAGAGCCTAATCCTTTCCGCTGGAAAACTCTCCTCACTTTGTCGCTAGCTACTAGCATTGATGCACTGGCCACTGGCATTGTGTTCGTACCTTACCCTGATTATATATGGCAAGCAGTAGCTGTGATAGGAAGCATAAGCTTTTTATTTGCGAGCTTAGGAATGAAAATTGGCGTCAGTTTTGGTAAACGATTTAACTTCAAAGTTGAAATTTTTGGAGGAATTATTTTAATAGCAATAGGTCTTAAAATAGTAATAGAACATCTCTTTTACTAAACATTTAGACAGATTCAAAACAATTATTGCAGCGGCAGTAATTTAAACAAAAACAAAAAAATATTATGCATTTCAGAAAACTCTTCACACTATTAGCATTAACTATTGCTACATTTTCGTTTTCACAAGAAGAACAAAAAGTAAAATTTTATGGATTTGTCCGTAATGACATTTTCTATAACTCGCGTCAAAACTACGAGGCACTTGACGGCATTTTCAACCTCAACCCCAAACCCATAGTATTAGATGCCAATGGGATGGATAAGAATGCAATTCCTCAAGCCAATCTCTCATGTATCACCACTCGACTAGGAGTAGATCTACATGGCACTGATATACTAGGTGCCAAATCAAGTGGCAAGATAGAGGTGGATTTTGCTGCTGCCAACCTGCTTGGGTCTAACAACATCATGAATGTA
>CAIUKZ010000395.1 GCA_903899865.1 uncultured Bacteroidales bacterium
ATTTGAGTTTTTAACCCTTGGACTTCCATATTCCCACACCAAATAACCTGCAGCCCAGTTATCATGACTATAGTTGTATTGCAACACAGTATTTGTCACACCTCCATCAAGGTCAAAGGCATCACCATCACCAGCCCCAGGTTTTGTTCCACAATCATAAGCTTCGTTGTATTCCATAATTACACTATCTGAATCCCACACCCAAAAGCCAGCAGGACCAGCACCTATGCTCTTATTTAACCAACCATTGTGGAACACCACATTATGACTCATACAGCCTTTTGCAAAACTACCAAACACTGCACCATCACCATTATGTCCACACTTATATGGATCTGTACATGTACCTGCGAGATTATTGTAGATGTAATTTTTATAACTAATCAGATTTCCATAAGCATAGATATGATTATCGGAAGTAGGTACTCCTGCACTAATATCAATACCTGCTTTACCACAATCATGTACAAAATTATACATAAGATTGACAGTTGTAAATACATTTTTAGTTGGTGTATTAGAGTAATAAGCATTAATACCCCAATTAAAACCTGACACATCACACCCAATCACTGCAACTGAACCAACATTACTTGAAGTAGCTGCTAAAAGTATTCCAGACCCACTAGAACCAGTGGTGTTATACTGATCCCAAGGTCCAGAAATAATTAAATCTCTGATGGTTAAAAATGATCCATAAGTGGAAATTCCATTAGCTGATGAACTCGTAATTTTAATGACTGCATTGTTCGTTTCACTACCGACTACATTGTCATAACTTGAGACTACAATATCAGCTGTAGAGGTTCCGTTAGCATATACTGTTAATGTGGAGTTAAATGTATCACCACCCTTGAGCAAAATACTATCACCTCCTGTGACTTTTAAAGTATTAGAGGTATCAAACTTCGTAAAACTCTTATATGGTTTTGATTTAGAACCATCTCCTGTATCATTACCGGTGCTACTGCTGATATAATAGTTCTTTGCATTAACTGCGACAGCAAATACAAAAAGTACTAGTATTAAATTATAAAATCTTTTCATAAATTATATTCATTAAAATGGTGAAATACTAATCCTTTACAACTTTCTGTACGCCAACACCTTCTGATGTTTCGAACTTTAAAATATACATTCCCTTTGGCAAAGAATTTACATCCAAATTGATCGATGATTCGGCGTCATAAACAACTTGTTTAACAAGAATACCACTCAAATCAAATAAGTCAATCTTCTTAATTTTAAGGTCACTTGTAATGGTAACCACATCCTTGGCTGGATTAGGGTAAACACTGATAGAAGTAGAAACGTCGTCCACAGAATTAGGGCAAGTAGCAGTTTGACCACTAATTACTACGCTGATGGATTTACTTACACTGGGCACTTGAACTGAGGTTGCAGTAACCGTTACAGTACCATTACATTCGGCAGTTACAACACCACTTGAATTAATACTAGCTTTACCTGATCCGTTAACGACACTCCATGTAACCGACTTATTAGAAATAGACGTTGGCAATACAGATACTGAAAGACTTAGAGTCCCTTTCTCTGTTTTGATAGTGTTTACTCCACGTGGCGCAATGATGGACAGAATGGGAGTGGAAGATTTAGTAATGGTAGGTACTACAGGGATAATCTTTTGACATTTACTTCCAGTACTCCCAGCCATATCACTTCCTTCCATCAGTACAGACTCTACTGGTTCCTTTAGTACTAATACAGCATTATCTTGACCAGCTGTAAGTAAAGATGTGATGTCAGTATAGCTAATACCACCATTGTGGGTTACTGATACCTTGACTTTGCCAGAGTTATTTAATCCACTCAGCTTTAATCTAACACCATCATAACTCGCTTTAAAGTTGGTACAATACTGAGAAAAACATTGTGTACTAAACATAAAAAGCGATGCATATAAAATTAAATTAATCTTTATTCTCATAATAATCAAAATTATAAAGTTCAAATCAAACAAACAATTTATACAAAAAGAAATGCAAAACTTCAGAGTAAAAAACAACCCCATACCTTAAATGGGCACAGGGTTGTTAGAATTATTTGAAAGTAATTATTTTACTGACAACTTAGCAGAGTAGTTACCATTTGATGAAGTAATCTGCACAAAATTAATAGCAGATACTTGAGCTGGAACTTCAAAAGCTAAACCTTCAGAAGTGATTGCAGGTACTACAGTAGCTACTAATTTACCAGTTGCATCATAAATAGTTACTTTGCTATCTGACTCATAAGTTCCCTTAACTGTTACAGTTTGACCTACAGTAGCAGGATTAGGATAGATAGCTGAAACTTCTACAGCAATCTCTGATACACCTACAGTACCAGCAAATGATTTAGAGCAATAATTTGGACCACGTCCAGAAGGACCACCACCTTTATCATCTGAATTCATAAAGAACGATACTCCTTCAGCATAAGGATATACAAGTTCTTCTGTTTGGTAGAACTTGATGGCAGAAACATCTGCTGACCCTTTGTCAGGATTAGTTGGGTCAACCTTTACTGGAACAGTTTGCCATTTACTAAAATCAGAAGTAGCTATCATGAACATATTGTCATTTGAGCAATTAAAAATACCAGTAACATTGATTGTAGATCCACTGAAGGTTGCAGCAAACTTATCACAATAAAATGGAGATATACCCTTACAAGCATCTTTAAGACAAGATCCATCACAAGTCACATTACAATCTTCAGATTTAGCACCTTTTGGCAAGTCATTAGCTGTACTCTTTATCGCGATAAATGCAGCTGATGAACCATTAGCACCATTCACTAGAGGATCACCATAAGCAGTACCTAGTCTACTTGACAAAAATGTAGCTGCACCTGGAGTATAAGTGCCATAAGGGCAGATATCCACATAACAAGTAGTACACCATGAAGCATCAGTTAAATAAGCAATCCATGGCTCTTGAATGCTTCCATGAAGACCTTTAACAGTAAACTTACGAGCAGTTGCATCCCATGAAGCACTTACACCATTACATAGTGTAGGATCTTTAACGTACGCAGATGCACTCATACTAGCACCAAGTAGCAATACTACTAGAGCTGATTTGAAAAAAGATTTTGTTTTCATAATAAATTGTTTTTTTGATTTAAGGTTAGATGAACCCCACATGTAGTCTAAAAAAGACTTATCTTGCTCATCCTCCCTTGGTTAGTTTTAAATTAACATGTGGGTTATATTAGTTTAATTATTAATATCCAGGATTGTTTTGATAAATACCTTTACCTTCAGTCATCGCTTTAAATGGTAAAGGGAAGTATAAGTATTTGGAGTCCGCAGCCTTATTTTGTGTTTTAGCATATTCAATAAATTTTGATTCACCAGCAGCATTTTTAAAACGAATCAAATCCATACGTCTCCATCCTTCCCAGTATAATTCTCGTCCTCTTTCATCTAACAAGAAATCACTAAATACTTGCTTATCGCCAGTAGCTAAGGCAGTTACTGCACCAGTGACTTGATTGCCAGTTTCATCATTCATGAAATCTACTGCCGCTGAAGTTCCACTTCTGTCTGTAACTTGCTTCAGATAATTTTTGGCAATTTGAGTAGGTCCGTTTAGATTATTTTCAATTTCAGCCGCACTTAATAACACATCTGCATATCTAAATGCCGCAAATCCGTACTGGCCAGTAGAACTTCTATCAAAAGATATCAACCATTTTACTGCATAAGCACCTGTAGGCAAAGAGGTTTGAAGCGCTGCAGCAGTTCCTAGCTTAATTAACTCATTCTTACCTGTCTTCGGATTTACTTTGTAAAACTCACTACCTATAGTTTTCAAACGAGTATCTCCTGCAGGATATTTATAATAGAACGACCATGGTATTTGAAACCCATCCCACAAACTTGCAGTATCTACATCTATACCACAGATATTATTACAACCCTTTGGTAAATTGGTATGGAAATGCCAAGATTGTCTTGTAGGTCCATAAGTTGTAGCCCAAATAATCTCATTTGTGCCAGGATCAGTATTCGTGAGTTTAGAAAACACATCACTATATTCTGATGCTAAACTATATTTGCCTGAACTTATAATCTGGTCACAATACACTTTGGCACTATCCCAATAAGAGCTTGTATTTGTTTGAGATGCATAATTCATATAATGCTTCATCAACAACATACGCGCTACATCCTTATGCAAACGTCCATAATTAGCACCGCTTAATGCTTCAGTAGGTGTATACATATCCTGAATGGCCACTTTGAGATCACTAACCATATTTCTGAGATATTTTTTTGTATATTCTGATGTAGGATTTGCAGCAGGTCTTATAGCTAACTCCGTATCCATTAAATTATTAGGATCTAATCTTACATCCACAGCACCAAACCAATCATATAATAGAAACATAGTCCATGCTCTCATACATTTTAATTCGGCTTTAGCTCTTAAACGAAGTTTAACATCAGCGCTATCTTTTGATGTTAAAGCACCTTTGGACTTAATCGCGTTTATTTGATCATCAAATTGTTGTATAAAGGCGGTTGCTTTAGCTACTACAGTTACTCTTTGATACAAACCATTCCATAATACAGGTCCATTATTACCATTTACAAATGAACCCAAACCATCATTGTAAGAAAAAGCCCCAAAAATTGGATTCCATTTATCAGTCATCTCATCAGTACAACTACTTGATAAATGATACCATCCATTGGTACAACTATATACCGACCACATTACTGCAGCTTTCTTTTCAGCATTAGTCTTGGCTGTAGCCAATATATTAGGATCCTGAGGGCCCCATTCTGAAGAGAAATTTGCGTAAAAAGACGATAACACAAAATTAACATCGTCATTTGTTTTTGGAAAATTATTCTCAGTATAAAAAGAATAAATTTTGGGTTCTAAAGTATCCTGACAAGATACCGATATTAAAATGACTGATACAATAAATAACAGTTTAATTATAATTGACTTCATAAAATTTGATTGTATATGTAATGTTAGAAACTAATATTAGCACCCATAGTAAAACTTACAGGAATAGGAAATGAATTTTTATTTGCACTCATCTCGGGATCAACACCTTGATAGTTTGTAAGTATTGCTAGATTATTTGCATCTACATAAGCTCGTATTGTTTTGAAAGGTAGCTTTAAATTTTTAGGTTGATATGTATATGCTATAGTGATGTTTTTTAATCTAATGAAACTTACATTTTGCGACAAGTAATCATTGTATTGAGCCTTATTAGATAAATCACCACTTCCAAAACCATAAGTTACCCCTCGGTAAATACCGTTTGGATTAAATGAGCTCCATACATCCTTAACTTGCACATTGGTGTTAAATGGAATATCATTAGGCAAGCTAGTTTCATATCCATTACCTTGGAATTGATTTATGACTCCATAAGTTCCAACTGTAAAATCCCAGTTGTAGCATTTAAACGTAGTGCGCAATCCAAAATTCATGAAAGGATCATAACAACCTATCTTTACCACATCTTTCTCATCAATTATTCCATCATGATTTACGTCTACATATTTTACATCACCAGGATATGAATTTTGGAACCAAGTAGATGTTTTATTAGCATCATACACAGGTGTTTTATCTGTTTTGTTTACAGCTTCACTATATATTTGTGCATTATATGATTTTACTTCATCCAATGATTTAAATACTCCACCACTAGTCTTCATTCCGTAAATGGCATTAATTTCATCATGGTCTCCAATCCAAGGACTTAACTGAACTGATTTATCTCTATCAACCCAACGAGATACAACATGAGCGCAAGTCAAATTCACATCCCAACTCATGTTCTTTGTTTTAAGAACGTTATAATTAAGAGTTAGCTCAATACCCTTTGCTTCGGTTACACCTACATTCTTAGCCACTTTGGATATTGCAGAATTTAGAGGCATATTGGTTATCAACAATAAGTCTTTTGCAACACGATCATATAATTCTACTGTTCCACTCAACTTATCCTTTAAGATAGCAAAATCAATTCCCAAATTATACATTATATCTGTCTCCCATTTCAAATCATCGTTGCGAATAGAACTTTGCATATAACCAAGTACTTCTTTCCCTCCAAATATGTAACTTGTCCCCCAACCTGGAGCAAACTGAGTCAAATACAAATACTTATTGGCTACTACACTTTCATTACCCGTAGTTCCATATCCTAATCTTAATTTTAGATTACTGAAAGCACCACCTTTTAAGAAATCCTCTTCAGACACATTCCAAGCAGCAGAAAGACCTGGGAAAAAACCATACTTATGCTTTGGTGCAAAGTTTGTAGAACCGTCTACACGTCCAGTAAAACTAAACACATATCTGGAGTCATAAGTATAATTAAATCTTGCAAACGAAGATAGTTTAGTACTGGAATACTTATTTGAAGCCAGATTATCTAGAGCCTTATCAGTTGACATAGCTAAACTGTTATACAAAAATTCATCAGAAGAGAATGAATTAGCTGTAACGTCATGGCTTATACCATACGTATCATACCGTCCTACTCCTAAAACTGCTAAGACGTCATGCTTACTATTGAAGTTCTTTTTATAATCCAAGAATGACTCTAAACTAGTGTTTTTACCTGCAGAATTCGTAAATGTTGCATAATTCTTACTATTAGCAGTAGGCAACTTTGCATCCATTGGAGAATAAATTCTGCGTTCGCTAGTACTATAATCGATCCCCATTCTTGCAGTTAACTTCAAGTCCTTTGTAATATTAGCCTCAAGAGAAGGTGTAAAAATCATTCTCATGGTATAGGTTCTATCATTGATGGTCTGAAAAATACCTGGGTTAATTGCTTGAGGATTATTACTATCATGAGTTAACGTTCCTGAGGCATCATAGAGTGGTACTAGTGGCGAATATGACATAGCAGTAGCCATCTCATAGGTTGTATTTCTATTAGTGCTTGATTCTGAACCACCTACACTAGGATTATACGCATCAATGCTTGAGAATGAGGCATTTACAAATGACTTCAACCACGGTGCAAGTTGATTATCTATCTTCACTCTACCAGAATACCTATTAAAATCAGTAGATTTCAATATTGACTTTTGATTAAATGCACCTAATGAAAGGAAATAACTAGATTTATCAGTACCTCCTGATAAAGACACATTATGCTCTTGTATAGTACCATCTCTCATGATATCCTTTACATGGTTATATGATTTAGGATTTGAGGCGATTTCAGAAGGAGTAAATTTAAATATGGAATCTCTCATTCCTGGTCTAACTATACCTGGCCCATAAGGATAAAACTTAACAGTATTACCTCCAACACTTTCTCCTTTAAACAGTTTATTCTCAAAAAAACCTATATTCGATATGTTCATGTAATCAACAGCATTCATCGGTTCATAAAAATTCACCATAGACTCAGGCTGCAAAGAAAACTTTCCATCATAGGAAACTTTCGTTTCACCACTCTTACCACTTTTCGTGGTTATCAAAATCACACCATTTGCTGCAGCAGAACCATATATAGCTGTAGCACTAGCATCTTTTAACACGTTTATCGATTCTATATCCGAAGGGTTAATTGTAGACAATGGACTTCTTCCACTTGTACCTCCTTGTCCACCATTAGGCTTCATTCCACCATTATCCATGATAGGAATTCCATCTATAACATATAGAGGCTCATTGCTTCCTTGGCTAGACAAAGCACCACGAAGTGAAACGGTAGTACTACCACCAGGCATAGCAGAATTTACAGCCACATTTAACCCTGCAACCCCACCTTGAAGCGCATTATCAACATTGGCTACACTATTAAGATTTAAATCTTTTGCTTTAACAGTGGAAACTGAGCTAGTAGTTGCTCCCTTAGTGTTAGTACCGTATCCCACTACCACTACTTCATTCAATTCCTGAGAATTATCTTCAAGACTCACTTTCAAGTCTGTTTGTCCCTTAATACTTACTTGCTGTGGTTTATAACCTACGTAAGAAATTTGTAATTTTGATTTACTTGGGTCTGCAACCTCTAGACTAAATTTTCCATCATAATCTGTTACAGTTCCTTTCTTTGTCCCATAAATTTGAACAGAGGCTCCAATAATGGCTTCCCCAGTTTTTTCATCCACTACTACCCCTGAGACTCTCTCTGTCTGCATAGCCACATTTGAGGCTGCGCGTGTAGCACTAACCCCGCAAAACATGAGAATTAAAATTGCACCCAACCGAAATATTTGCTTCGAGTCAAATGAAAAATTCTGTGTAAATCTTTTTTTCATACTTTGGTTAAAAATTTATATACTTTGAGCTAATTATAATTCAAAAAAAGCGAGTGCCTATCAATTGAAATTAACAAACACTGAATATCAACCACTTAAACAATCAAAAAAATCCCACGCTTTCGTAATAGGATTTAAGTGTAAAGAAAACACTTTTATGGGATATGTTCCTAATCAAAAAACATGTTATAAAGCATGAATTTTAAAAAAGTGTAACACAAATGTAAAGAGGTGTGAACAATGTTGACTTGGACAATGTTGGCTTCAAAAAATTCCTCCCCATAACACACCTGAGTTTGTTATGGGGAGATATCAAAAAGTGGTATAATAATCTCTACCAGAAATAGAGATAAAATGCGACACAAATGGCTACTACGCCTAATGACGCGATAACATCCCATTTGTTCCAACTATCTTTTACAAGTGTTTTATAATCACCTGTGAAAGTAATAGCATCAATTTGCTCCGCCGTAGGTTTTGGAGTGAAGATAGAAACCACTACCATCATCAAAACGATAAAAACAAGTAACCAAATTTCAAATATCAACCAATTGGTTTTCCAAAACCATGAAGTTGATTCCCAAAAACCACCAGTCATCACATCTTTTCCACTGTGGGTGAAAACATTGGTAAGCAAACGTGCCATCCCAATGAAAAAACCTACAATCATACCAGCTTCTCCAGCTTTAGGTGTAATTCTTTTAGAAAATATTCCGAGTACAAACACTGCCACCATAGCTGGTGCAAGTAAAGATTGAATGCCTTGTAAGTAATCATAAAGGCTACCTAAATTCATCATTACTGGAATCCAAGCCATACCTAATACAACAACGACCATAGTTGCAATACGTCCAACAAGAACATAGGTGCTTTCACTCTTGTCTTTATACATCGGTTTATAGAAATCCTCAGTAAAAAGTGTGGCACATGAATTGAAAAACGCGGCCAATGAAGCAACCAATGCAGATATAAAGCCGATGGTAACAATTCCCTTAACTCCCGCAGGCAATACAAATTTAACCATTGAACCAAATGCAGTATCTGGGTTTTCTAGAGTAAAACCACTACCTGGACGAGCTGCTAAGGCTGCTGCAATCATCCCCGGAATCAAAAACATGAATACAGGAAGAATTTTAAAATAACCTGCAGCAATGGTCCCTCTACGAGCACGCTTCATTACCACATCATGCGACTCACCTTTAGTTTGTCCCAAAACACGTTGTACAATGTGTTGGTCAGTACACCAATACCAAAAACCAATAATTACCGCACCAATAAATACCCAAAAGCCAGGATAATCATCGTACATCGGATCGCCAGTTTCGAAGTGGAACATGTGGTTTGTACCATAAGCTACACCATCTTTACCAACACTTAGGGTTTTGGCATGGTCAATCATGGCTGTCCAACCCTGAGCGATGTCTCCACCACCCAATGCTGACAAACCAAGGAATAATACTAGGAATGAACCGATAATTAGAATTGGAGTTTGAATAGCTGATAAGGTCATAACCCCCTTCATACCACCAAACACTGTAAACACCCCAGTAAGAACAATCAGACCGATAGCACCATACCAAAAAGGAAGACCAAGAAGACTTTCCATGAATATACCACCAGTAAAGGCAGTAACACTTACTTTGGTAAGCACATAAGCAATAAGAGTGATGATAGACAACCAAGAACCTGTACGAGGAGTGTAACGGTTTTTAAGGAAGTCGGGCATGGTGATGATTTTTCCCAATTTTGCATTCATCAACTGATAGAAAGGAACAAAAAGCCAACCCAGAATAAGAATCATCCAACCCTGCATCTCCCAGTGCGCCATACCTACACCCGATTTTGCGCCAGTACCGGCCAAACCAACAAGGTGTTCAGATCCAATGTTTGCAGCAAATATAGCTGCACCGATGATGTACCAAGGCTCACCTTTTCCGAAAAGATAATCTTCACTATTAGCACCAACTTGAGAAAGTTTGTCCTTTTTTACCGAACGCCATACAGCCCAGGTAACAGCAAGAATACCAACAGCGATAATGACCCAATCGAGCCAAATAAATTCATGAGAACTCCAATTCATAATTTCTGTTTGTTATAATTTATTTTGATGATAATTCGTTTTCGGTAAACTGACCTAGACTAACGTACTTTTTATACAATTCAGCGTACAATTTTGCATTTTCTGGATTAGGAAAATATTCAGAGGCAAAACCCATTCCCATAGCAGCTTGAGCATCTTCCACTTTTTCGTACACACCAGCAACCACTGCTGCAAACATTGACGCCCCAAATGCACAAGCTTGTTCTGCTTTAGCAACTTTGATTGGCATATTCAACACATCGGACATGGTTTGCATTACGAAAGGTGATTTCAACGAAATACCACCGATACCAATAATTTCTTTAATCTCCACACCGTTTTCGATGAAGCGGTCAACAATGGCTTTTGAACCATAAGCTGTAGCTTCCACCAATGCGCGGAAAATAAGTGGTGCAGAACTTCCAAGGGTTATCCCAGTGATAGAACCTTTGAGCAATTGGTTAGCATCAGGAGTACGACGACCATTCATCCAGTCAGTAGCCATGATAGTAGATTCAGAAACAGGAACCAACATCGCTTCTTTGGACAATGCAGGGATGATTTGATCCAATGTCTCTTCAATTAGTTTTTGTTTTGTAGCCTCATCTACCAAAGTAGTCTTAGCAAGAATATTTTCAATCGGCCAAGCTACAACACGCTTAAACCAAGCATAAATATCCCCGAAAGCAGATTGACCAGCTTCAAGACCAACCAAACCAGGAATTACAGATCCATCCACTTGTCCACAGATACCTGGGATTAATTTATGACCCATTTCTTCGTACGAAGACACCATGATATCACATGTAGAAGTACCAATCACACGTACCAATGAGCCTGGCTTCACCTCTGCACCAACAGCACCCATGTGACAGTCAAATGCACCAGCAGCAATAGCAACATTGGTCGTCAAACCAAGACGAGCAGCCCATTCAGGAGTAAGATTACCTACTTTTTTATTACTTGGACAAGTTTCTGTATATAGTCTATCTCTGTAACCTGCTAACAATGGATCAAGTGTAGTAAGGAAAGCCTCAGAAGGAAGTCCACCCCATTTATCTAACCACATAGCTTTGTGTCCAGACGCACAACGGCTACGACAAATAATTGATGGTTCAGTTTTACCAGAAAGGAGACCTGGTAACCAATCGCAATGTTCTACGATAGAATAGCCTGCAGCACGAACTTTTTCGTCAACACGTAATACATGAAGCGCCTTTGCCCAAAACCACTCAGACGAATAAATACCACCTTCATACGATGTATAGTCAATATCCCATTTACCAGCAAGCTCATTGATTTCTTCTGCTTCTTGAATGGCAGTATGATCTTTCCACAACACAAACATTGCGTTTGGATTCTCAGCAAATTCAGGTAAAAGTGCTAGTGGCGTTCCAGATTTATCAGTAAACACGGGTGTGCTACCTGTGGTGTCAAATGCCATACCTACCACATTCTCAGCAGTACCTGCTGGACATTTGGAAAGGGCATCTTTCACAGTATATTCAAGCACTTCAACATAATCTAGCGGATGTTGACGATACTGATTAGCGGTAGGAACACAGTATTTACCTTCCGCCCAACGTGGATAATTTTTCACAGAAGAAGCCAATTCCTCTCCGGTATTGGCATTCACTACAACGGCACGAGCTGAGTCGCTACCATAATCTAAACCTATTACAAATTTCATAAAAGCCCCCTCTGACTCCCCCTTAGGGGAGAATATTTTTATTATTAATACTTATTTGCTAAAATAAATGCACTCCCCCAAAGCCTCCCCAATGGGGAGGTTGGAGGGGCAATTTATCTCAATGCTTTGTTTAACATGTAATACACTTCGTTGTTGCGAATCTCTTGTTTGAACTGACGCATGTTGGTATCTTTATCAATAATCAACATTTCGAGGTCAGCAATTTCAGCATAATCTTCCATCATTTCGGTGGTGATAGAGAACGAGAAGCTTGAGTGGTGAGTACCACCAGCTACAATCCATGCACCTGCACCTACTTCTAGATTAGGTTGAGGAATCCAAAGACCACAAGCTACTGGCAATTTAGGCAATGCTTCTGGCTCTATTACTTCCACTTCGTTAACAATCATACGGAAACGATTACCCATATCAACGATAGTTGCAGCAATACCAGTACCTTTGTGCGCTTGGAAAATCAAACGTGCACATACACCTGCATCACCTATACCTAAGAAATGAACTTCAATACGTGGTTTTTCAGCAGCAATTTCTGGATTGATTTCCAACATGTGTGATTGAAGAATAGCACTTTGAGCACCATTGAAATTCAACACATAATCTTCAAGGAATGAACATCCACCAGGAAGACCTTGAGCCATCACCCACATGGTGCGAGTCAAAGCAGCAGTTTTCCAGTCGCCTTCAGCTCCAAATCCGTAACCTTCAGCCATCAGACGTTGAGATGCAAATCCCATCAATTGAGACATGCCTTCCAATTCATTGAAACTAGTTGTGAATGCAGTAGCGCCTTTCGCTTGTAAAAATCTACGAATACCAATTTCTTGGGCAGCAGCTTTTCTTACTACATCAAATTTATCTGTACCACGTTTGCAGTCATCAGCAAAATCGTATAGTTTTTCATACTCACTTACCAATTCGTCAATTTCTGCTTCAGTAACAGCGTTTACGTAAGGCACCAATTTAGCAATAGGTGCATTATCAACGTGATAACCCAAGCGGATTTCTGCTTCTACTTTGTCACCGTCTGTAACAGCAACATTATTCATGTTGTCACCAAAACGGATGATCAACATGTTTTGAGCATCAGCCCATCCAGCACAAACACGCATCCATGAAGCAATTTTGGCATGAGTTGATTGGTCTTTCCAATATCCAACCACTACTTTGCGTGGTTTGCGAAGACGGCTTGTGATGAAACCAAATTCACGATCGCCGTGAGCAGATTGGTTCAAGTTCATGTAATTCATGTCAATTTCTGACCAAGGAATTTGTTGATCAAATTGAGTATGAAGGTGCAACAATGGTTTTTTGTAATCCATCAAACCATGAATCCACATTTTAGCTGGTGAGAATGTGTGCATCCAAGTAATCAAACCCACACACTTCGTATCACCATTGGCAGCACGCATAATTTCAGCTATTTCAGAAGAAGAATTAGCAGTACCCTTATAAACCACTTTTACAGGCAGGTTTCCAGAGTCGTTCAAACCTTTAACCATTTCATTTGAGTGAGCATCAACAGACACCACAGCATCACCACCGTAAAGCAATTGCGCTCCGGTTACAAACCAAACTTCTAAATCTTTAAAAAATTCCATATTTCTATATTGTTAAAATGTTATAATAATTGAGTATTAATAAATTTTTATTTTTGTCCATAATAAGCGTTTGGTCCATGCTTACGCATAAAGTGCTTATCTATTAACAAAGGATTCATTTGCAAATTAGGATTTACGGTATAGGCCACGTAAGCCATTTTGGAAACTTGCTCCATCACTACCGCATTGTGAACAGCATCGTGAGCATCCTTACCCCATGAAAAAGGGCCATGATTGCAGACCAAAACAGCAGGAACATAGTCTGCGTTAATGGATGCAAAACGCTCTATAATGACTTTACCTGTTTCTTTTTCATATTCACCTTTCACTTCTTCCTCTGTCATCATTCGAGTACAAGGTATTTCTTGAGCAAAATAGTCAGCGTGGGTTGTACCAATATTAGGCACATCACAACCAGCCTGCGCCCAAGCAGTAGCATACGTAGAATGTGTATGAACCACTCCACCAATGTTTGGGAAAGCTTTGTACAATTCAAGATGGGTTGCAAG
>CAIUKZ010000396.1 GCA_903899865.1 uncultured Bacteroidales bacterium
CATGACTAAAATGGTCACATTTAAATCTCCCCTTGACAGTTGCGGATGGCTATTATCTCCTAATCCTTGATAACGTATAGTTTCGCCATGTTGAATACCAGCCGGGACATCAATGACCACAGTTTGGCTCTGCCCACTGGGTAAGGTGTAGCTAGCTTCAAATTGTTTCCCAACAAATGAATCTAGTAACGTAACTTGACATTGAATGTTTAGATCTCGGTTGCGCTGCTGCCTACGTCCAAATAGATCACCAAAAGGATTGCCAGCACCGCCGGGTCCACCGAAGTGGAATTGGAATGCATTATTAAACATATCGTTAAAGTTTCCGCTATTCATATGAACTTGTGAGCCACCTGTATCATACTCCTGCCGTTTTTGCGTGTCGCTTAGAGTATCGTAGGCCACAGATATATCTTTAAATTTGTTTTGATCGCCACCTTTGTCAGGATGGTGTTTATTAGCCAAACTTCTATAGGCCTTTTTAATTTCATCTTGTGAGGCGTTCTTCTTAACGCCCAGTGTTTCGTAATAATCCATAGTTTTCTTTCACCATTAAAAAAGCAAGGTATAACAGTAATTATACTGTCACAGCCTTGCTATGTCAAGAGTCTGGTAGATTATTTCTTTTTGGCAGGTTCTGGAACCTTATCGCCTTCTACCTTTTTGTGTACTTTGATTTTTTTGCAAACTTGGACAGGCTTACCATCTTTGCCGTTTACAACTTTTCCAGCTTTGTCTAGTTTATCTTTGCAAACTTCTTTCATTTCGCCACCGGCAAAGGCAGCAGAAGCTAGGGTTAATGCTAATAGTGCTAATAATTTTTTCATTTTGTTTCCTTTATAGTATTGGTTGCGGTTCATCTGGAACGATTTTTTTACCGCTTGCTGTTGTCTGTATTGACGCTGCTCCTCCAAACCCTCCACCAAAACTAGGTGAACTTGGCGGTGCAAAACTTTGAGTCGGTGCACCAAAGCCACTAGGTGCGGGTGAACCGAATCCTCCTGAACTTGGAGGAGGTGCAAAACTTGCTGGGGGAGGTGCTGGATTTTGTGCAGCCCCTGCTAATTTTTCCTGTGTACGGCCAAAGGCCGCAATACCTAAAACAGCACCCATGGCCACATGGAACAAGCCTGCCCCTTGTAAGGTCAACGGTTGCCATTGTGTAAGTGGCATATGAGTTACTGTTTGTAGTACACTCCAAAGAATTGGAAATATACCCATGTCTAATGTACAGATGCCCATGTACATCCAACCCATAGCTGGACGCCATTTCTTCTGCATCCAATCTTCGTCTTTCTTTTCTGTTTTAACTTCTTCAGTCATATCGGCTCCTTTATTTTACGTTTTCAAATATCTGCTTTTGTTTTTGATACCATTCAATCCAAGCATCTGTTTTAACGGCACATTCATAGTATGTGCCGTAGTTTACAGATATAGTTTTGCTAATATCGCTTAACTTAGCATCTTCTTGTAGTTTTTGCAGTTGAGGGCAAGCAGTCATTGCCACATTACCTGGTGCTTCGGGAAATTTCATAGTTACAGGCACTACTGTACTACAACCTGTTGCTAAGAATGCTAGTGTAATAAAAATTGTTAATACAAATAATTTAAGCAAATTCATTTTGGTACCTCTGCTGAATCGTTGTGTGCTTTAATGAACTCTTTAGGAATTTCGCAAATCCCACCGGGGGCAAATTTTGTATCGTATTTTACAATTTCTCTGTCAACATATTTTACAATGTCGTTTCCACGAACTTTTACAATCTGTGTTTTTGTAACACCCTTAGTTACA
>CAIUKZ010000397.1 GCA_903899865.1 uncultured Bacteroidales bacterium
CGTTTGAATCAAATTAAAAAAGATGGATTTACGTTTGACACTGGCCCCAGCTTCTTTAGTATGTCGTATGAATTCAAAGAATTTGCCAAAGACTGCAACATCAATCTACCTTTTAAATATGTAGAGCTAGACCCTTTATATACTGTAAATTTTAGCGACAATCCCAAAACTTTCTATCTGTATAAGGACATAAAAAAACTGTCAGAACAATTCAAAGAGATAGAGCCGGATTTTGAAGAAAAAATGACAAAGTACCTAGCTAAATCAGGGGCGTTATTTAACGATACGGTCGATTTAGTTATCAAAAACAATTTTGACTCCATATTTGCCTACGTCATAACTTTAATGCGTGTAAATCCAACGCACATACCGGTGCTGTTCCGAAGTTTTTGGCAAGAAGTGAAGCGAAATTTTAGTTCACAAGAAGCACGACAAATTGTATCGTTAGTAGCATTCTTCTTAGGTCGCACGCCTTTTGACACCATGGCCATTTACACATTGCTTTCATACACCGAATTTAAACATGATGGCTATTACAATGTGGAAGGTGGAATGTATAAAATTGTGGAGGGAATCGTTGATGAATTGAAAAAGGAGCATGTGAAAATCACTTACAATACCGAAATCGTTGATTTTGTTGGCAAAGGCAAAAAACTGGAATACTTATTGGATAGCAATGGAAATAAATGGAGCGCTGACGCAGTATTGATAAATGGAGATGCAGCTGTATTCAGAAGCAGGGTATTTAAACGCGAAAAGTATTCGTTAGAGAAGCTCGATAAAATGAACTGGACGATGGGTTACCTTACGTTTTATATTGGTTTAAAATGCAAACTACCACAGGTAAACCACCATAATTATTATTTAGGAGTAAATTACGAGGAGTATGCCAACAATATAATGCAAAATCCGGACACGCTACAGAAGCCATATTATTATGTCAACGTATTGTCCAAATATAATTTAGAGTGTGCCCCTGAGGGTTGCGAAAGCTTGTTTTTTGTATGCCCTGTTCCCAATCTACTAAATAAACCAAATTGGGATGATAGAGACGCAATTGTAGATAGTATCATTGCCGATTTTTCGAAACGAATAGATAAAGACATTGCGCCCGAAATAATATCAAAAACTATTTACACTCCCAAAGAATGGGAAAATCGGTTCAATTTACACAGGGGAAGTGGTTTAGGCTTGTCGCACAGCATGAACCAAATTGGAGCATTAAGACCTTCAAATTTTGACGAAAAGTTTAAAAACGTATTTTATGTTGGTGCCTCGACCATACCTGGTGCCGGACTTCCAATGGCAATTATTAGTTCAAAACTGGCTTATAAAAGAATTGATACGTTTTTAAATCAATAATTTCTTCTATTGTAGTTTTTCAATTATCTCGGTAGAACCGAAAAACAGCTTAGGTTCGTCAAGAAAAATATATTGCAAAACACCTATTTTTCAAACTTTCGTAAAGTGTGAAAATAGGTGTTTTTTTGATTATCTAGTTACCTTGCTAGCAGAAGTATACGCCAATTTTTAAAACTTAAATCAGGCATAATTGTTATAATTTTATAAGACAACTAATACTTTCAAAATGAAAACCAGAATATTTTTACTAGTTTCTTTTTTGTTAGCTTCTAGTTTAATTTTCATTCAAATAAATTCAATTATGGCTGCAAATAAAACTGAAACACAGGCCTATCGGAAAATAAAAGCCGAGAAAGATTTTGAAATCCGTTTCTACCCGTCTGCTACTTTGGCTACTGTTACCTCATCCGCCAAATCGTACAAAGAACTGGCAAGCCCGGGATTTCGAAAGCTGGCAAATTTTATTTTTGGAGGTAATCTGTCCAACAAACCAATTTCAATGACAACCCCCGTACACATGGACATTAATGATACGGTGTCCAGCATGAGCTTTGTAATGCCATCGGATTATACAAAAGAGAATTTACCGAAGCCAAATGACCCGAATGTAATTATTAGCACAACCACAGAAGATTATGTTGCTGCAATAGGTTTTAGTGGTTATGCTTCACATAATGAAATTAAAATGTATTCGGAGAAACTCAAGAACGCATTGATTTCTAATGGCATTGAGTTTTATGGGAACTTTCGTTTTCTAGGTTATAATGCACCCTATCAATTTTGGGGTAGAAGGAATGAGATAATTGTAAGTATTCGTTGGAATACAAGTAATTGAAAACAATTAATAATTCATACTGGAGTGCTTTGCTAAATTATAGAAATATAGAATAGTCAAATATACAGTCCTCGGCATTCGATCACAAATGGTCAGGCTTCGCCTGTAAGATCATCACGGGCAGCTCAGCTTGGCAATCCCCAGCGGCCTAAAATCCCCACCATTCGTTCCTCAGGGCTTGACCAGTTTGTCGCGATTCATTGCTGGAGTCTTTTTGTCGGCTCCCGCACAATATCAATGCATTATCCCAGCTACGATGTCCTAAGACTAAACACCATTCAGGGAGATCGGACAGTATAAACACCAAATCGATTTGCAACATGTGTTTATAAATGTCTGATATCATGAATGTTTCACTTTTGAAGAAGTGAAATAAAGACCCCTAAATACCCTGAAGGGACTTAAGATAAAAACCACCTCCATCTGATGCAGTTCAGGTGTGGGTGTAGGTATTATTCTGGTTACATTACCGATTGCAGTTTCGGCCTCATCCACTTTGAAAAAGGCTGTACTAATCCGCAACATGGACTTCAAAGCATCAGCCCCCATCCCTGAAACACTACCAAAAACAAATTAGTGATGCCACCATCAGAGAAAAACCCCCGTTCAAACATTGAGTTCAAACGGGGTTTTCTTTTGAGGTTCGTGGCGGATTCGAACCGCCGTATACGGTTTTGCAGACCGGTGCCTAGCCACTCGGCCAACGAACCTTGAATCGGTCTGCAAAGATAGGAATTTTTCAGATTCTGCCAAACAGTTTGAGTCTCATGTTACAAATTATTTCGAAATTATTCTGCAATTGGTCTCTTTTCATTCCTTTTTGCGCGCATGTCATCAAGTAATTTTCGTTTAAACTCCCTCTCGGCTTTGTAGTAAACATAGAGACTTTGAGGCGAAAGCAACTTTTTTATTTGGCTATGATATTTTTTCACCAACTCAGCTTCTTTGACTTCGAATTCTACGTACTGATCATTGAGCTGTGCATAATTAACTTTGTCCTCTCCATCCTTTTGTTGTTCTGTTTTGAAAAACATACGTTTTTGTTGGTGAAGATTCCACATTGACTTTTCATGTTCCAAAAAGAATGGCTGTATAAGCTCAATATCTTTAGCACTCATTTTGGTTGCTTCTACAATCATTTTCCACTTCATTTGCTGGATTTCTTCCACGCTATGACGTGGCTTTAACTCTTGAGCCACGGTATAACTGCTTACTAAAAGCAGGATCGCAATCATTGTTTTGGTCATAGTTCTATAATTTTACTTGTTAGTAGATGGGTAATTATTCACATATATATCGATAAGTTGAGATTCATCCACCTGCGAAAGCACATAATTATCGTAGGTATCTACAGAAACTTCTGATAATACTTTGGCTGAATGACTTGGCATGAAATAAAACTTACCTACGAGCAGCATTCCTACGAACATGGCTGCAATGGAAATCCATATCTTCAATGATTTCCTGAATCTAATGGTCTTTTTTGGTTGTTCAAGCTGAGCTATCATCCTACTTGGGAATGTTTCAAAGTAACCATCAGGAATCCCAAAAGGCAGTTTCTTGTCAAAGTCTTCAATATTTATTTTCTGTTTCATTGGTTTATTGGTTCATTGGTTCATTGGTTTATTGGTTCATCAGTTCATCAGTTCATCAGTTCATCAGTTCATCAGTTTACTTGTTTACTTGTTTACTTGTTTACTTGTTTACTTTTTTACTCGTCCACTAGTCTAGCTGTTTACTTGTTTACTCGTTTACTCGTTTACTAAAACCCCTCATTTTCCTCCAAATACTTTTCAATTTTCTTCAC
>CAIUKZ010000398.1 GCA_903899865.1 uncultured Bacteroidales bacterium
ATCGCAAAATCATATGGTTTTAAACGAATAAATAATTTTGAAAAACAATATGGTATAGAAAACATAGATCCAAATATAGCTAAAAAAGAAAGAAGAGAATGGCAAAGAAAAATTGAAATGGAACACGGGTTAAGCGAATAATTTGTATTTTTCAATTCAGATGGGCGTAGCGTATTTTTGCGCAAGTTGTTCGGCATAGCGTCTCGCTATGCCGAACAACTAAAAACATTATACGCTACAGAGAACGGAGGAAGCCAACACAAAACTCTCTAAACAAATTTGTGAAGCTGCAATTGAAACAAAAAAACATGGAAGAACGAAAAAAATGAGAAAAAGGATAAAATTGATGCTTTGTTTGCTAATTTTTTCTTTTGGATATTGTCAACTTGCAACTTCCATTTCGTATTTTGAAGAGGAAAATCCCTATTTGTATTTAGATGTAGATGAAATTCCTACATTCAAATATAAACAGATGAATGTTTCAGAGTATCTTTACCATCAAATAAAATGGCCAAGTGAATTTGATGGAAATTTCTCAATCTTAGTTTCATTCGTAGTAAAAAGTGATGGAACCATTGATAAAATTAAAATTGAGAAGAGCAAGTGTACAGAATGTGATATTGAAATTATCCGTGTATTAAAATTAATGCCAAAATGGCGCCCAGGTAAGTTAAACAAAAAAAATGTTGATATACTCTTGTACATGCCAATTAGCTTTAGAATAATATATTAACAAATATATGCCGTTTTTCGTTGTGGTCATGTAACAAATTTGGCGTATGAATTTAAAGTGATTGTAATCAGAGATTGTATTTAATACTAGATATAAAAAGAAAGGTGGACGGTTCATGTTTAATTCATCTTTGTTCGGCATGGTGTCTCGCTATGTCGAAGTTAAAAGGAAGTCTCCTACTTCAATATTCAAAGCACACAGAAAAAGACAGAAGTAATACTGTTGGTATAAAATACTCCCTGATTGGCGTATATCTTGGATATTAGAAATAAAAATTGTACTTTTGCCCAACTACAATAACTGAAAGTCAGACTATCAGTTATATAAATTATTAATTGTAAATTGTTATTTGATTTATGGCTACTACAGCAGACATTAAAAATGGAATGTGCTTGGACATTGATGGTCAGTACTATTTCATTACCGAATTTCTTCACGTTAAACCAGGAAAAGGAGCAGCATTCGTTCGCACCAAGATGAAAAACGTGGTTACAGGACGTACATTAGAAAGAACATTCAACGCGGGTGTGAAAATAGAAGAGGTACGAATTGAGCGTCGCGAATACCAATTTCTATATCAAGACGATATGGGATATAACTTCATGAACAACGAGTCGTATGAACAAGTTTCTGTCAACAAAGATATTATCAACGGGGTTGATTTTCTTAAGGAAGGCATGGTATGCGAAGTGGTGACTCACGCCGAATCGGAAACCATTCTTTACGTAGATCTACCAGTACAAGTAGCCTTGATGGTGACTTATACTGAACCAGGTCTTAAAGGTGACACTGCTACCAATGCGTCTAAACCTGCCACTTTGGAAACTGGAGCTACGGTACGCGTGCCATTATTTATCAACGAAGGTGAAACCATCAAAGTAGATACGCGCGAAGGTTCATACATCGAACGTGTGAAAATTTAATGATCTATCAACTTGCACATCCGGCTTTCATAATGAAAAGTCGGATGTGTTAGCATTTATATTTTCAAACAGACTACATGGGGAAAAGAATTAGAAGTTTTCAATACGCTGGAAGGGGCATCAGAAAGGCAATTGGATCGGAAGTCAACTTTCGAATTCACCTCGCAATAGCGCTATGTGTGATAATAGCTGGAGTTTATTTAAAAATCACTACCATAGAGTGGTTATTATGCCTATTATGTTTCGGTTTAGTATTAGGTCTTGAGATGATGAATACAGCCATTGAAAAAACCGTGGATCTTGCTTCGCCAAACTTACATCCACTGGCAGGAAGTGCCAAGGACATTGCCGCAGGTGGTGTACTTATCAGTGCTGTCATGTCTGCCATCATTGGCATAGTAATTTTTGCCCCCAAAATAATTGACAACCTAAGCATTGGTTAAGTCATGTTCCAACGGATGCATCACCACCTATTAGGTCTATTCTACCCTAATCTATGTGGAGTATGCAATGAAAATCTTGAGTCTGAGGAAGAACATCTATGCTCCTCGTGTCTGTGCTCACTCCCCAAAACAAATTTTCACTTATCGCCCAACAATCTAATGGAACAGCGGCTGTGGGGCAAAGTGAACTTTCATCGTGCCACTGCATTCTTTCATTTTCAAAAAGGCTCACCTCTTCAAAAAATACTTTATTCGCTCAAATACAAGGGTGATAAAGAAATCGGTGAATACCTTGGAAAACTCGCAGCAACAGATCTAATTCAGTCTGCTGATTTTCAGAGCATCGACTGCATCCTACCTGTACCATTGCACCCCAACCGGCTAAAAACACGTGGCTACAATCAAAGCGAATGGATAGCTAAGGGCATTTCGACGATTATCAATCAACCATTAGACTGTAGCAACTTGAAGCGTATCACTGACACTAGAAGTCAGACTCGCAAGAATGTGTACGACAGGTATGTCAACACAGAGGGGATATTTGAATTGGATTCAAACAGCAACCTAAAAAACAAACACGTATTGCTTGTTGACGATGTGATGACCACTGGGTCAACCATCGAATCGTGCATCCACACACTGAACAGGGTGGAAGGTATAACGGTGAGCATATTTACTTTAGCAATAGCAACTTAGCATTTGCGCCATAACCAAAGCAAATAGAGGTGGAAAATATCCTATTTTTGCTGTTTAAGCACATCAATCAGGTCTTGTGACTCTTTGATTCTAGCCTGCAAGTTATCAATGATTTCTTGGTTCTTCTTTGACCGTTCCTCATTGGCCAATGACCTTTCTCTATTCAACAATGCAATTTGTTTAATTTCATCTAGATCCTCGCCTGTAGAATTGATCCGCTTTACCATGTTGATGATAATAACTGAACAAATCAAGACCGTAATAATTGCAATCACATTCGACAAAATAAATGTCATCCAAAAGTTGCTATCTGTTGTTGCCATAAATAATTAGATATTGGTGGATATTGGTAGATATTAATTGATATTGATAGATATTGGTGGATATTGAGATATTGGTGGATATTAGAGTAGGGTTATGTAACTGTTTGTATATGAAAACACAACTATAAATCTTTACATATAAACTCAGTTGACAACATTTACGTAACAATTGACATTGTTTTTTCGTTTGCGAAATTACAAAAAATATCCAAATCACACAATGACAACCATTGACTGACTATGATTGATGGTTGACGAGCTTAACTTCAGCATCTTTCACCTTTTGAAACCCAAACTGCGTCACCACTTCATTCATATAGGCTGTAATCTGGTCGTTACACAGATTACCAATACTACCCTGATGGGTATGATTTACTGTTTTGTCTGGTGTAAAACTACCAGCTTCAATGGCAAGTCCCACTTGCTTATAGGCATCTCTAAATGGAACACCATCCAATGTGAGTCTGTTCACCTCTTCTACGCTAAATAGATAATCATATTTCGCGTCTGCCAGAATATCAGTATTCACCTCCACCTGTGCCATCATCATGGC
>CAIUKZ010000399.1 GCA_903899865.1 uncultured Bacteroidales bacterium
TATGCTTCCCCAGATAACCACTATAGGCCCAAATAGAGTTTGTATCACAAACTAAAACTTCGTTTGCGGCCTTCAGAATATTAATCATGTTATCAAAATATGTCTCTTGAATCAGTGAATTAAAAATGCCATCACCTAGACTGACAGTTTTTATTCCATAGTTGTTAAATCTTTCAATGGTTTGATTTGACACGTCCTTGTAAAAGAGTAGGACCAAGGGTTGGTGACTGGATTGCTCTAAGCATTTATCAATATAAAATTTGAGTGGGTCCCCTCCCATGTAATCTGGAAAGTAATTTTTAAAATCTTCTCCATCAAAAATAGACTTTTGTTGATTAAAAGTCGAGTGAGGAGCTACGCATAAAGAAAAATTTCGCAAATTCAAATTTTCATTTTTGGTTATAGATTTCTTTGAATAGTAAATAATCGGTGCACCTATTGCATAGATGTTTGACACTCCAACATTCTTATGCTCTTTCAAAATATAGTCTGACCAAACTAAAGATCTGATGCGGCTGTCGTTCCACAAAGGGTGCTTGGTGAATCCATGTTGATATCTAGCAAATATTTTGAGTTCTTCTGTTCTACGTTTGCAGTATCGGGCAAATACCGCTTGGTGGCCATATGCTTTATTTTCCCACAACTGTCCTGTAAGAAACTCAATACGCCATCCCACAAAGAGTACTATATCAACCCAATTACTTTTTTGGGATCATTCAGTATATTTGTGAGGACGAAAGGACTAAAAATGTGCCAGGTTACAGCAGGTTTTTGCTCATGAATAAATTGCCGATTTCATTTTTGATTTGTACTTTAAACGAAGAGTCAAATATTGCAAGGTGTCTGGATTCCATACTTACTCAAAATCCAAGTGAAGTTATTGTGATTGATGGAGGTTCAACCGACAAGACAGAGGAAATAGTTAGAATGTATAAACAAGTTAGATTTGAAGTTTGCTCAGGCAATGGTTTGTATTATCAAAGAATGCTTGGTGTTTCTCTTGCGGAAAAGAGGTTTATTGCATTTGTTGATGCTGATGATGCTCTATCAGATGGTTGGGCGTTAAACCTATATAATAATCTTAACAATGGGAAATATTCGGCATTGCAATCTAGGGTTAGGGCAGTGGGATTAACAAAGAACAATTATCTCTCGGATTCATGGGATCAGTATTTCAGAGCAACTATTAAGCCAGCAACTGATTGTGATATGGTCGGTCGGCCATCCTTGTATACGAGAGAATCCCTACTAGATTACTATTTCCGGTCTCCCGATGATAATTTAAAAAACTATTTATGGAGTGAAGATACGGTCATGTCTATTTTTTTTCAAAGACGTGGTTATAGACAAGGAATTTCTCACTCAACTGCTGAAAGTTTCCGCCGTGTACCACAAACTATTTCTGAAAATCTGCTAAAGTTTATGAAATATGGAAAAGGGTATGCTGCGGTTGCCTATTTTTTCCCAAAAAAAAGGTTGGCAATTCTAAGGCATATTGTATATGTCCAACCTATTCAAAGA
>CAIUKZ010000400.1 GCA_903899865.1 uncultured Bacteroidales bacterium
CCGTTAAGTCGGGATGTACCATTATCCACAGTTAACTCCTATGGAGTTTTTCAGCAGACCCTACTTAATATCAATCAATATCTATCAATATCAATCAATATCAATCAATATCAATCAATATCAATCAATATCAATCAATATCAATCAATATCAATCAATATCTACTTAATATCAACTTACAAAACAGTTTCTAAAAACGCTTTGAAATCATACATATTCTTGAACAATCCGTCATTATCGTAGTTGGACAGTTCAGCTTCGGTATGAGTTCCATTGGTGATACCACAAGAATACAAACAACCAGCATTTTTACCTTCGGCTAAATCAGATGGTGTATCACCAATTTTCACAACCTTTTTCACATCGGTAACACCACAGTATTCCATTGCTCTGAACAGCATGTAGGGAGCAGGACGTCCAAGCCGAACCTCATCACTAGCCATAGAAACATTGATTAACTTATTGCCACAATGATGGAAATCAAAATCGGTATCCCAACCCAACCGACTCAAAATAATATCTGTCACTTCTCGGTAAAATCCGGTAGTAAGTGCAATCTTCACCCCACGTTCCTTCAAGAAACTAAACAATTCCAATGTACCTTCTGTAGGGTTCACCTCTTGCGTGCGATAATGATTTTCTAAAATTACCTTAAACTTGCTGTAGGAGTTGGAGATTAACGCATCAATCTCTTCCTCACTTAACTGTGGACACTTTTTTCTCCACAGTGTATCGAACACACTGATTTTAGACCAACCCATCATGGCATTAATTTCATCGTGTGTAGTTATAAGACCTGTTTGTTCCATCGCTTGATTGAAGCAACTTTCTACTTCATTATGATCCTGAATGGTAGTACCAGCCATATCAAAAACGACCAGTTGAATGTTTGTACTCATGTATATAATTTTAGTTTTTTTGAATGTAATATCTTAATATGATGCTAAATCGTTTACTCATCAACCTGTCAACTTGTTTACCAGTTTACCTGTCATCTCATTTACTCGTTTACTTGTTTACTCGTCTACTCGTTTACTCGTTTACTTGTCCACTAATTAAAAAGCAAATAAATCACCAGTATCTTGGCCTCTTTAGTAGATTTGTTTATTTTCAAATGAGGAATACGACCATCAAAAAACAGCGAATCGCCGCTACTCATATCAAACTCAGTAGTATCCAGTTTATATGTAATATCACCCTCTATCAGATAGATAAATTCCATTCCGTCGGTGGTAACCATTTCGCGCTTGGCCTTGGGGTCCAATTTTAGCAATACGGCATTAAATCCAACGTCTTTGAATGTTCGACTAAAAATTGAAAAATAATTATAACCTACCGAGTCTTCTTTTTCTATCGGTTCATATTCCGACTCACGTTTTAGGATATAAAACGGAGCATTACCCACATACTCAATGTTTTCAAAAAACGAGGATGGATTTTCATCCAATGCCGAAATGATATTGAATAGCACTGTCAACGAAGGCATGGTTCTGCTGTTCTCAATTTTCGACAACAAGCCTTTGCTTATTCCTGCACTTGATGCCACATCAATTAGCTTGATGTTTTTTGACATGCGTATTTCTTTAATTCGTTTGCTAATAATGTTGAGTTCGTTACCTTTCATCTGTTTGTAATTTAAGCCTCCTATAGCCCGCCAAAGGATGGGATGGGAAGATAGTATTGATTAATGATTCACTTCGTTACTTTTCAATTCGAATAGATGTCCTATGTTTTCAATTTGCTCAAGGGTGCCTTTCAATTTTCAGTTCCATACTTCTTGTACTCCCCTTACTATTCAACGTACCACGCCCATGGACACATTACGCAATTTGACGGCATCTGGCTTACCACGCATGTTTACTTATAGTAAATTTTAACGCATATCAAATTCGAGCACAAAACTATCAATTTGTAATCAATTATCCAAACTAATTTCACTAATTAATCAATTTGTAACACACATGTTACAAATATGAAATATATATGATGTTATTTTGCTGTGCGAAACAAATCAAAAGTTTAATATAAGTAAACTATATGACACATTTCCTAAGAAACGAAGGCGACATCAATCTGACTGAAGAGCGCAAGCAATGGTATCAGAACTTGGATGACAAAGCCATGGTGCAGGTGGTGGTAGATTCAAAATTGTTTATCCATCAATCATTATCCACTCCCTGTATCGACGTATTATCAGAGTGTGAAGGTTCATACATAATTACATCTAAAGGAGAAAAAATCCTAGATTTTCATGGCAATAATCTTCATCAGGTGGGATACAAAAATCCTGCTGTAATTAATGCAGTTAAAGAAGCTTTAGACACTTTGCCTTTTTGTCCCCGCAGATATACCAATGGCTATGCCATAGAACTTGCCACTAAACTCACGTCTTTAGTTCCTGGGCTTTCCCGCGTGCTGTTTGCCCCTGGTGGGTCAGAAGCCAATTCCATGGCGCTTAAGCTGGCACGTTTGGTCACAGGCAAACACAAGGTGGTATCGATGTGGGGCTCGTTTCACGGTGGTGGACTTGACACTATATCTGTAGGCGGTGAAGCAATTTTCAGAAAAAACGCTGGCCCATTGATGTCAGGCGTAGAACACGTGCCTCAACCAGACTCCTACCGACCACTTTGGCCAAATGATCCCGATCAGGACATTTACATCAGCTACATCAGACATGTATTTGAACATGAAGGTGACGTGGGTGCACTGATAGCCGAAACCATCCGCAACACGGACGTTCAAATACCCACTCTGAATTTTTGGAAAAAGCTACGCGCTTTGTGTGACGAGTTTGGAGTGGTGCTCATACTTGACGAAATTCCTATTGCCTTCGGACGGACAGGCAAATTCTTTGCGTTTCAACACTTTGATATAGTGCCCGACATTGTGACAATAGGCAAGGCGCTTGGTGGTGGAGTATTTCCTATGGCTGCTGTAATCACATCAGAACGATTTAACTGCGTAGCCGAAAACTCAGTGGGGCATTTCACCCACGAGAAGTCGCCTCTAGGAAGTGCCGCTGGCGTTGCCGTATTAAAATACATTGAAGACAAAAAACTGATTCAAAAATCAGTGGAAACAGGAAACTACCTCCATACACGACTCATAGAAATGCAACAGCGCTATGAAAAAATTGGCGACATCAGAGGCTGTGGACTATTGTGGGGCTTAGATTTGGTTACCGACCGCTCAACCAAAAACAGAGCCTGCGAAGAAGCCGAAAAAATAATGTACTACTGTATCAAAAATGGCTTAAGTTTCAAAGTGTCGCAAGGTAATGTACTTTGTTTAGCACCACCTTTGACTATTTCTAGTTCTGAATTGGAGCATGCATTGACAGTATTAGAAGCTGCATTTCAAACATTCCTTTCATAACAAATATCTGCCAACACACCACCAATGAAAGAATTAAAAACACGAATAACCAACTGGCTAGCCCTTCAACCTCAATGGGTTTTTGCATTATTTGCAACCTTAGCGGCACTAAGCACTTACTCATGTATGTATGCCTTTAGAAAACCATTTGCTGTGGGTTTCTATCAAGGGCATTCGCTGTGGGGAATAGATTACAAGATTTGGATCATCACATTTCAGGTGATTGGATACACACTCAGCAAGTTTCTAGGCATCAAATATGTCTCCGAACTAGAGAAAACTCACAGAGCGTCCTACATCATTTGGTTACTGTTGTTTTCTGAATTTGCTCTGCTGCTTTTTTGGGTAGTTCCGCCACCCTACAACATTCCATTTATGTTGCTCAACGGACTACCTCTAGGTATGATTTGGGGAGTAGTGTTTAGCTACATTGAAGGACGAAAGCTTACTGAGTTACTTGGTGCAGGACTAAGCATCAGTTTTATTCTGGCTTCTGGATTTGTAAAAACGGTAGGTAAATGGGTGATGATGAGTTTCGACGCCAGTGAGTTTGCCATGCCATTTATCACCGGATTAATCTTTGTGATTCCACTGTTTATCTCTGTGTTTTTGCTCGACTGTCTGCCTGAGCCTAGCCCAGAAGACGAGGCGCTGAGAACCAAAAGAAAAGCAATGAACAAACAAGAAAGAAAAGCATTTCTCAATGAATTTTACTTCGGCATAGTATTTCTGGTATTCACCTACATTATTCTTACCGTTTTTCGGGATCTACGCGATAATTTCTCTGCTGAAATATGGTCAAAGCTGGGTTACAACAACGACCCAGCTATTTTCACACTTACTGAGTTGCCTGTGGCATTTTTCACCCTGATTATTCTTGCCTTTGTAACCATCATTCGCTCCAACTACAAGGCTTTCAACACCATACTTATCATCATCTGCGTGGGACTATTATTAATATTTCTGGCAGGGATACTTTTCAATTTTCACTTAATATCAGGAGAGGTATGGATGGTGGTGCTTGGCATAGGTTTATACCTTGGGTATATCCCTTTCAATGCATTCTTGTATGAACGATTGATTTCATCTTTTAAATATGTAAGCAACATCGGGTTTGTGATGTACGTCTCCGATGCATTCGGGTATCTAGGCAGTACGGTAGTAGTGATATTCAAAAATTTCTTCAATGCTGACGTGGTGTGGCTAAACTTTATCAAAGATTCAAGCATCATCGTTTCTGCCATTGGCATAGCATCCGTACTGATGGCATATCTATTTTTCAAAACCAAATATGAGAAAAAATTTCAAACACAACAATAATGGAAACCAACAACAATCAATTGCACGAAAACCCATACCTTTTGCTTACGCCAGGTCCACTCACAACTTCTAAAACTGTGAAAGAAGCCATGTTGCAAGACTGGTGCACATGGGATGACGATTACAATGTCAACATCGTACAGCAAATCAGATCCAGACTTGTAGCCCTGGCTACAAAAAACACTGAAGAATATACATCTGTATTACTACAAGGTAGTGGAACTTATGGGGTGGAGTCAGTCATTGGGTCGGCAGTGAATGAAAAAAGCCGACTTCTCATACTATCAAACGGAGCCTATGGACAGCGGATGATACAAATAGCCAATGTACTGAAAATTGACTATGTAGAATACACCGTACCAGAAACAGAGGTTCCAGACATACGGGTAATCAAGCAAATACTAGACACCAAACAAAACATCACACATATAGCTGTGGTACACTGTGAAACCACAACGGGCATTTTGAATCCCGTGAAAGAAATCACCTCATTGGCCAAAGACTATAAGGTAATTACCATTGTAGATGCTATGAGCAGTTTTGGTGGCACCACAATGGACATCCATGACTGGAACATCGATTTCCTTATCAGCTCAGCCAACAAATGCATACAGGGAGTGCCCGGATTTAGCTTTGTGATAGCACGACGAAAACAAATGGAAGCCTGCAAAGGCAATGCTCGTTCTCTATCGTTGGATCTTTACGACCAATGGAACGCTATGGAAAGTGGAAATGGCAAATGGCGATACACTTCGCCCACCCACGTTGTTCGGGCATTTTTACAAGCCATCATCGAACTTGAAATTGAAGGTGGTATAGCTGTGAGAGAAGCGCGTTACAAAACCAATCAAAGCACCTTGGTACAAAAAATGGAGCAACTAGGTTTCAAACCTCTACTATCAAAATCAGTTCAGTCACACATCATCACATCATTCTTTTCGCCTGATAGTGAAAATTATAGTTTCAATCAGTTTTATCATTCGTTGAAACAAGAAAATTTCATCATCTACCCTGGTAAGATATCAAAAAGTGATACGTTCAGAATAGGGAATATAGGTGAAGTTTATCCACAAGATATTGAGAAATTGGTAGAAACAATTGCAAAAATACAAAATTGGTAACCCGATAAAGTTTACCTCAATGAAACTGAAACTGCTTTATAATCAGATTGTAACAGAAATATAACACCCTATTAAATAGATAGAAACATACTTTAAGTTACTTTGTGCCGTGAAAGCATTGTTTACAATTTAAATTAAAAAAACAGCATCATGAAATCATACAACAAAACACAAATCATAATCCTCATGTTGATTCAATCAGCATGGATGCACGTAGGTGCTCAAACAAATTATTTGGCAAGTAGCACTTCTACTACTACAAAAAATGACACTTCGCATGAAATTGTAACACCCAAAGAGAGTTTCCGTTTCAAAGCCGCCTCATTTTCCGAGTGGCTTGCAAAAGTGCCAGACGAGGATGTGAAAAATGAAGCATTCGGAGTAGAAATTGGCAAAAAAAGACTTTTGGTCAATCAGCTATACCTATCCAAAGAATCAATTGCCCCAGGTGAAGCTGCTTCGAAAACAATATTTTTGAAACCTGCCATTTATTTTTCCACCAAAAAGATAGAAAAGTACTTAAAAAAAGCAGTGAAAAGTGGCACATTCACCTATGAAAGTGCATGCAATGCTTTCAACAAAGTACTTGACGTGGTTATCAACATATCTAATGAAGACACCAGCATATTTGAAAAAAGACTAACTGCAGTCAGCACAGATGCTGAATCATTACTAAATATCTATTTATATGAAGTAAAATTAGATAGATAATCCCCATTCTGGTCGTTGATTTCCACACCAGAATCAGCCTGAATCATATAAAACATAAATACCTAATTCACAGAGGATTAATTAAAACATCCATTGTGTACAGGGGGATTCTATGCCAAAAAGCAATTTAAAACAAAAATAAAATCATTAATTAAAATCAACCAATATGCAAAAACTAAAATCTTTTCTACTGTTTTTATTGCTTTTGCTAAGTGTCCAAATGGCACACTCGCAAAAGATTATTCTTCAAGGTAAGGTGAGCGGAAACGATGGTTCTGTTCTACCAGGTGCTAATGTTATGGTAAAAGGAACTTCAAATGGTTCCATTACTGATAACAAAGGTATGTTTAGTGTTTCAGCTGCTATCGGCGACACACTTACGTTCTCTTTCATTGGATTTGACAACAAAGTGGTGAAAGTGAAAAGCGAAAAATTCATTGATGCAACTCTGTATGAAAATTCAAAGTCTATCAAAGAGGTAGTGGTAACTGCTTTGGGTGTTGAGAAAAAATACAACACGCTAGGATATTCAGTTCAAGAAGTGAAGGGCGAAGAATTAAGAAGAGCGAGAGATCAAAACCCCATCACTGGACTTCAAGGAAAAGTGTCAGGTCTTAGTGTAGGAGCCAACTCAGAAATGCTAAGAAGTCCATCCTTGATGTTACGTGGAAGTGGCATTGGGCTATATGTGGTAGATGGGGTGCCAATTAGCTCTGATACTTGGAATATCAGCCCCGATGACATTGAAAGCTTGACGGTACTGAAAGGGCCTACTGCTGCTGCGCTATACGGTAGCCGTGCAATGAATGGTGCGTTACTGCTCACTACTAAAAAAGGAAATAAAAACAAAAAAGCAACTGTGGAAATCAACTCAAGTAATATGTTTGAAAACGGATTTTTGACTTTTCCTCGACTTCAAAACGAGTACGGTCCTGGTTCGAATCAAATCTATATGTTTGTTGACGGTAAAGGAGCAGGACAAAACGACAATGATTATGATGTATGGGGACCACGATTCAGAGGACAACTTATCCCACAATATGATGGTCAATACACGCCAAACCAAACATATACCACTACTTTTGGTAATAAAAGTTTCACTGGCAATATCAAACCTACTCCATGGGTAGCAAGAGGCGCCAACAACTTGGAAAACTTCCTACGTACAGGCTTCCATACTACCAACAACATTGCATTTACTAAAAGTGGTGAAGACTATACTATACGTACTTCTATCTCTCACTCCGACCAACAAGCCATCATTCCTAACACAGGTGTAAGTATCACAAATATGAACTTGTATGGAACATTTCAAGTGAATAAGAAGTTGACCATCGATGCCAATATCAATGCCAACTATCAGTACTCTGACAATGTTCCGGACGTGGACTATGGGCCTAACAGTATCATCTACAACATGTCCATCTGGGCTGGTGCAGACTGGGATGTAAACGACCCAAAAATCAAAGGAATATGGCAAGAAGGTAAAGAAGGTTTACTACCCATCTATGCAGAATATCAACGCTATCACAATCCATGGGCTATCGTCAACTATTGGAAAAGAGGACACCAAAAGAAAGATGTATTTGGATATGCTAAAGCCAACTATATGGTGAATAGCAATTTAAATTTCAGCTTGCGCTCTCAAGTGTCATCCTACGACATGTTGCGTACCGAAAAAATGCCAGTGTGGGCACACCCTTATGGCAGGGAGCAAAACCTAGGTGACTATCGCGAGGACAGAAGAAGCTTAATGGATATAAACACGGACTTACAAGCCAATTACAACTTTTTGTTAGGAGATGTGCTTCAGTTTACAGGTCTTTCTGGTGCTAATATAAGAGAGTTTTCTTATAATTCGAGCTATGCATCAACAGATTATCTTAGTGTGCCAAATGTGTATTCGCTCAACAATTCGCTCAACCCTATTGTAGCCAACAGTTTTCAATCGGGCATGAGGGTATTAAGTGCCTATACTTCTATGGACATTGATTTAAGCAAATATGCAACACTATCAGGTACTGCTCGTGTAGATAAATCTTCTGCCATTTTGAGTCAAAACGACACCTATTTCTACCCAAGTGCCTCACTTTCTACACTTGTAAATGACTATGTAACTCTTCCAGAACTCATCTCAGCACTCAAGCTACGTGGATCGTATGCGGTGGTAAAAAGAGTAGAGACCAGTGAAACAATTGGCACCACTCCTTCGACCAATATTAACACTTATCCATTGGGATATGGGCAAAACTACATGTCACCTTATGGTGGTCCAACTTATGCTTTAAATACCGAGTCTTATTCGCAAAGCAAACCGTATAACAATTCACCAGCAGCATCATTTTCAAATTCACTAACAATTCCTGGAATTATGCCTGCTGAACGTGTTAACTCTGAATTTGGTATTGATGTAAAATTGTTCAAAAACAGACTAGGACTTTCTGCTACCTATTTCCAATACATAGATGGTCCACAAATCTTAAAAAACCCTATTTCAAGCACTTCTGGATACAACTTTATGTATGTGAATGGACTTAAAACCAAAACGAATGGCGTAGAAATTTCGTTATTTGCTGCTCCTATCCAAACAGCAAATGGTTTCAGTTGGGAGATCAATGCTAACTGGAGTACATTCCAACAAGTTTATGCTGAACTACCAGTGGGTGTAGAGTTATACAACGACTTTTTCAGAGTTGGCGACCGTACTGACAAACTCTATTCTAGTGCATTTGCTAGAGACCCACAAGGCAATATCATTCATGATGGTTCTGGGAAACCACTATCTTATGCTAAAAGCCAACACTTAGGTAACTATTTTGGAGATTTCATTTGGGGGCTAAATAACAAATTCACGTACAAAAATGTATATCTATCGTTCCAATTTGATGGAAATGTGGGAGGTGCTATTCTGGACAATATCCACAAAAGAACCATGCGTGGTGGTAGAAACATGGAAACTGTAGAAGGAAAATATGGTGAAGCTCGTTTACAAGACGATATAAATGCAGGATCAAGCACCTATAAAGGAACTTATGTAGGGGAAGGTGTAGTGGTATCGAATGGTAAAAAAATTGAATTCGACCCTATTAGTGGAGCAATTTCAAACATGAATGACTTAACATTTGCTCCAAACACAAGTAAGGTGTTTGTGCAAGATTATGTGAGCAAGTATTACGCCATCGAAGAAGGTAACTTGATGAGTAAAACGTACACCAAACTGCGTGAACTTCAAATAGGATACAACCTCCCAACCAAATGGTTAACACCACTTGGCATTACAAAAGCATCCATTTCATTTGTGGGACGTAATCTGTTGTATTTCTACGCTGATATTAGATTCAAAGATGTGGATTTGGATCAATTTAATGGTGCACTCACTACTACAGGACTTCAAACACCTACTACAAGACGATTTGGATTCAATGTAAATATCGTATTCTAAAAAAAAACGAAAATTAATTATAAGACTACAAAAATGAAAAACAATAAATTTATCTTTCTTATACTGTCGCTGGTACTTTTGACAACTTGGTCATGTAGCGATTTCGAAGAGTTAAAGCAAAACTCGAATGTACCTAACAATGTTTCGCCATCATTGTTGCTAAAAACTGTGTTGTACAAACTACACCGAGCTCCATCTACCATGGACGAAAGAAGAGGTCAATACTACCTATGTAATTATGATTATTATGGTAACAACAGATATGACTTCGGTGCTGGTGAAGAATTGTACACAACCATTACCAATGTGGTAAAAATGGAAGAAGAAGCCAAAAGATTAGGATTGCCTGATAGAAATGTGTACAGCGCATTGGGTAAATTTTTGAAAGCGTACTTCTTTAGCACCATGAGTTTGCAAATGGGTGACATCCCCATGTCGGAAGCATTAAAAGGTGCTGCCAATATGAAACCTAAATACGACACTCAAAAAGAAGTTTTCAATCAATGCTTTACGCTTCTGGAAGAAGCTAATACAGACATTACTGCATTGATTGGTTCTACTACTGGCGGAGAGCTTTCTGGAGATTTCTATTTCGCAAACGACCTAAAACAATGGCAGAAAACGGTTAATACCTTTCGCTTACGCTTGCTTATTCACTTAAGCAAAAAAGAAAGTGATGCTACATTGAACATCAAGAAACAGTTTTCGGACATTGTGAGCAATCCAACCAAATATCCAATCATGACAAGTTCGTCAGACGATTTGAAATTTGTGTATTTGTATCCTAGTAATTTGTACCCAAAAAACCCAGGAAACTTTGGATTTGATGCATTAAGATACAACAGCTCTGCGACCTATGTTAAGTTGTTGACCAACCACAAAGACCCTCGTGTGTTTGTGACTTGCGAGCCAGCTGACTCATTGAACAACATCACCTCAGATACCACTTTTGCTTCATTTGCAGGTGCTAATCCTGGTGAAGACTTAGGAATTATGGGTGTTAATGCAGGAAAAGGTTTGTATTCACTTATCAACAGATACAGATATTATCGTACCTACACTGGCGAACCATCATTGGAATTGTCATTTACTGAAACTTGCTTTACTATTGCTGAAGCCATCAATAGAGGTTGGTTGGCTACAGGTCCAGTAGGTGATGCAGAAGCATACTACACTGCAGGTATCAAAGCCTCAATGGCAACTTATGGAATTCCTGAAAAAGGCAATTTCACTGCCTACTTCTTCAAAAACAATGCAAAAATATCGGAAGAAGTAAATGTGGCCTACAAATCATATTCTATTCCATTTGACTTTAGTAAATATTACGCGCAAGATTCTGTAAAATATGCTGGCAACAATGCAGCAGGACTTACACAAATCTTGAAACAAAAATACATTGCACTGTATCAACATGCTGGACTAGAATCATACTTCACTTATCGTCGTACTGGCGTTCCATCTTTTAGTGTAGGCGCAGGTACTGGTAACTCAGGTAGAATTCCATTGCGTTTTCAGTATTTTTCAACGGAAGATGATGTAAATCTTGAGAACTATACTACAGCAATTGAAAGATACGCTAAAAAAGATGACATCAACGGTAAGATGTGGTTGTTAGAATAACGAAAACTTTAAAAAATGGACTGCTAAGTAAAGACTTACAGTCCATCTTTTTTATCACTCCATTTTTATTAATAAACACAAAAACAATCATTAAAATGAAAAAAACAATTCTAATAATCATCTGCTCACTAAGCGGATTCGCTCTTCAGCCTACTCACGGCCAAACCACTAAAAACATTGTGTTTGTGGTGATGGACGGTCTTCGCTGGCAAGAGGTATTTAATGGTGCTGACTCTACCATTATCAACAACAAAACCTTTGTATCAAACAAAGAAAAGTGCATGAAAAAATACTGGAACAGCGATGTGGCTGCACGTAGAAGCATGCTGATGCCTTTTCTTTGGTCAACTGTGAAGGAAAAAGGTCAGATATATGGCAACCGCACAAAAAACAGTTTTGTGAATGTAAAAAATCCATTTTGGTTCTCTTACCCTGGCTACAACGAGCTGCTGAGCGGATATGCTGACAAGAACATCAATTCGAATGAATTCGGCCCTAACCCCAACGAAACCATCCTAGAGGCACTCAACAAAACGGATGAATACAAAGGTAAAGTTGCTGCATTTACTTCATGGGATGCATTTAATGACATCATCAACGAAAAAAGAAGCGGAGTGTATGTGAATGCAGGATTCGAAAAAATGCCTGATGGAGTTGCCGGAACTAGCACCGCATTGCTCAACAAAATGCAATACCACCTTCCTGATATTTTTGATGGCGTGCGTCTCGATGGCGCTACCTTCACCATGGGATTTGAATACATGAAACAAAACAAACCTAGATGTATGTTTCTTGTTTTTGACGAAACGGATGATTTTGCTCACGGTGGAAGATATGTTGATTATCTGAACTCTGCAAAATACGGTGATGAATTTGTCAAAGAACTATGGGACTGGTGTCAAGCCACTCCTGAGTACAAAGACAAAACCACCTTTATCATCACCTGCGACCACGGAAGAGGTGTGACAACTGATGGATGGAAAAGCCACGGAACTAAACATGAACATTCGGATGAGACCTGGTTTGCAATCATTGGACCCAACACACCTGCCAAGGGTGAAATCACATCAGGGCAATTCTACAATGAGCAATTGGCTAAGAGCATCGCCAATTTATTGAACTTTGATTTCAAAGCCAATCACCCAATAGCGGAAGGTATTGAAGCCGTAAAAGC
>CAIUKZ010000401.1 GCA_903899865.1 uncultured Bacteroidales bacterium
AATAAACTTTTGAAGTACACCTTCATTATAATTTACCCACCAATAATAATGCATTACAGAGTATTTGACACCATTTTTCTTTAGTTCGTCTGAAAGAGGACCATCGTGATTGACAAGCACATAAGGAATTACGTTATACTTATCCTTTAGAAGAATAATTAATGCTAACATTGATTTATTTGCACCATATAAACCAGAATAATGTGTAACAAATAGCACTTTCAACTGCTTCATCTACTTTGAACTTACATATTTAAATCGCTGAACTATCCAATGTGCAAGTTTATAATAGGCAACTAACACTCTATATAGAATATGTTGAGATTTAATCCATTTAAGATAAATCATTTCTTCTCGTTCTTTGAACCACAATTCATAATCTGGTACAAATTTTTGCATGAGCGGTTCAGATAATACCAAATTAACCTCTTCTTGATAGAGCAAAATATTTTCTTCTTTTGAAGAAATACCTTCCAAATTATAATCACAAATTATTCTGTGTACATTCTGTGTAGAACAATTATTCAATATAATTGTACGAAGAAAAAACTCCCAGTCACCACAAAATTTCAAGTCTTCTCGATACATCCCAAATTTTTCGAAAAGATAACGTTTTATAAATGTAGATTGATGGTTCATTGAGTATTTATAATAGTATCTAAAAGTGTGAATATCAATATGTCCTGAAACATACATGACGTTCCCATTTTTGCTTACATTGCATTGCGCACATAATATATCGGCTGTATAATCATTACAAAAAACGTCTGATAATGCATTTTCATCTAACAAAAAATCACCAGAATTTACAAACAACAAATAGTCTCCAGTAGCCATATTTATACCCTTATTCATTGCTTGAAAAACTCCTGAGTCTCTTTCAGAAATCCACTTAAAGCTTATTGACAAAAACCTTTCTGCCGATTGTTTAATAAGTCCTACACTTTCGTCTGTGGAATTACCATCAACAATGATATATTCAAAATCAATAAATTTCTGTATCGCTACACTTTCAATCGTTTTTAGAAGACCATTATAGTTATTTAAATTTATAGTAATTATGGATAATTTCATATATGACCTCTTGAATATCTATTTTTTTGTATAATACCGTATAAGCCAATGCTTTTAGAAATTATCTATTGTTAAGTTTTTCATAGTACGAAAAGACATGAAAAATTGAGAAACTATAATTGACGGTAAAACAAAGCAACTAGTTTCTTAAAGTATGTTCGAAATGTTCTCCATCAGCGAATATGTCCACAGCACAAATTACTTTAAACAGATTTAAAGCAATTTCTTGAGACTTCGAACGAATAATGCACAATGGCACTTTTCCATAAAATGATGCCCACATTGAAAAAGTAGAGGGTGGTCCTATCAAATAATCACACAAAGATAAAGTGTATAAATCCTCAACCCCTGTAGCATCTTTCATCTGGTGACATTCAACGGCATCAAAATCACTCAATACAACACTCTCATCTGAACAAATAATAAAAGTAACATCTTGGTTTGTACTTTGATAGATTGCATCCCTTATAGCAATCATTTTATTTAAATACACACTATTATCATAATAATAAATGCCATTTAAATGATTAACATAATCCCTTCTTCTTATATGGACACCCACCAATATCTTATCAACTTTGTGACTAGAAATAAATTCACTACATCGGTTGACATATTTCATTTTAGGTGTAAATAGTTGACAAACAACATCTCTGTAATAAGATAATAGAGATAACTCTGACCGATAATCCCACCCAATACAATTTGTAACACCTATATATCTTTCAAAGTAATCAAAATGATAGCGAGGAAAAAACTTTGAATAAACACGAGAAAGAAACTTTAGCAACTTCTTAATATGCTTATTAGTTACAATGTGAACGTTTGGGATTAGATTCAGATTTTCAAAACATGATATATATTCATCAAAATCAACAATATATAGAGAAGTGTGATGCTTTAAAGAATATGCAATCATAGAGGAATATGACCATATTCTGTTACACATCTGCCCACCATTACTTTTTAAAATTATCATCAATTTACCAGAATTTATTCCTCGAAAAAAAATATATCAATTGTCTAACTCTATTTCTGCAACAATTCTACTAGACCATAAGAAGTCTGTACAAATGCAACCAACCTATTGCCAAAAAGTATTGCTGGTTTAGGCTCTGAGATTAATAAGGCACCTTTCGTGATATAGGAATTAAGAATTTCTTCCAAATTCTCAACCTCATAACAAACATGATAATATCTAATACCTTTGCTTACTAACCTTTGCACCTGAGGTCCTGAAATAAATTCCACATCTAAGCCTGTATCTGTATTGATTAAGCATAATTCTGCATTTTGTAAGTCATCTCTAACTACAGGACTTCGATGTAAAACAGTATGATAGTTTGAAAAATCTTGAATAGACTCCTCAATATTCTCACACGCAATTCCAACATGGTGAATTTTCATAATCAATGTTTCAACAGAAGTATTTGTAGATAATCACTGCTTAGACTCAATAGCATCAATTAAATCAGAAATCAAAAGCCAAGTATTATATTCTAGTGACTTAAATTTAATTTTAAATTGCTTCTCAATTCCAACTACTATCTGTATCATGGACAATGAGTCCCACCCATCAATATCTAATAAACGAGTTGACTCATTGATTTCAATCTCATTTTCATCTAAAATCACACTAATAATATCAATTATTTGTGACAAAATTTCTGCTCTTTTCATTATTAAAATTTACTTATGTTTTTAATTTGATGTGGTTCTCTCTTTCCACGTAGTCTATCAGTTTACATTCCCAAAGCGATGTTGGTATAAGAACAAACCCTAGACTGGATAACAAATCTTTGACAATCAAATTTTTCTCAGTTTGTATATATTCTCCTTGAATTTTCTCAAATCCATTTTCTCTTGCCAAATTCACAATAGTGTTCATAATAAAATCTTCCATCCCTCTTTTAAGTACTCTGCAACTCATAAACCATGAATCAATAAATAGAGTGAAGCTATCAATACGTTGAAGAATTATGGCCGCTATTAATCCATTATCACCAAACTTATCTTCTAAATTAAATGATAATGTGAACCATTCATTGGATTTAAGCAGTGAATGTAATTGCTCCTCAGTATATCTTATCGTTCTTAAATTAAACTGATTCGAACGTTGAGATAGTTGAGCCACTCGTGGAATAGAATATGTATCAAATGCTCTAACCACGGCACACATATTGATGCTTTTCAGAAAATCATTGACATTGGAAAATGACTCAAGCGTTGAATTAAAATTCTCTTGTGTCTGATAATAATTTGTCCGTTGACTATCTTCATTGGCAATTGAAGTTACCTCAAAAAGATTTAAACTTGCAAGAAAATCAAGATATAATGCTGGATCCTCAGGCAAATCTGGTATTGTAATATCGGGAAAACTCTGCCTAACTATCTCTCGTTCATAGGGATTATCATCCAAAAAAACCATGGAATCAAATCCGATATTTAATTTCTTTTGTATGGTATTAATATTTTCTGGCTTACTTTCCCAGTTGGCAATAAAAATGGCAATATCTGTTAAACGAAGAACCATCTCAGGATGATTTATAAACGGATCTTTAGCAATATCATCCGAATTTTTACTACAAACAGCCAGCACCACCCCGCGTTGCTTCAATTTTTTTAACCAATATTGAAATTCTGTAAAAACTTTGCCTATTCCAAAGTTACCTACCTGAATATTATCGATACCATCATCACCAATCACCCCACCCCAAATAGTGTTATCTAAATCGAGAATTATACATTTCTTTACCCTGCCAAGTAGCGAATTGATAATTTTAAGAACAGAATTTGCAAAATAAGGCATTGCATCCAAGCTCAACACCATCTCTGTGTTAGCATAAATTGGAGCATCCCAATATCTTTCACGTCCAATCAAATTTTGAATTGAACTCAAATCACAAATATAAAAACCACTGGTAATGAGCGAAAACTCTTGAAGTTGGTAATTGATTTTTCGAAGCTGAAACACGAATGAATCTTCAACCTTACTAGCAAATTGTCCAAATACACAATCATCCTCTTCAACAAAATTACAATAAATAATTGTAGAATTAACCTTTGAGCGTAAGTTATTCGTAATTTGTTGTATCCTTTCTATTGTTTGAGTGGCAAATCCACCTCTAATTTCTTCTGGACATTTATTATACTTTTGTAATAATTTATGTGTTGATTCAAAAATCAATACTGTGTCAACCGAATTGAATTGTTGAAAGTCATCCGAATAAATAATTTGATCAATTTGATTAATTTATTAAATTTGACCAATTAATAAAATAAAAATGTATAGTAATAATATACTAGAATCAAAATGGGTAGAAAAAAGATTATAAAAGAAGTGATAGCTGAAATATTACCATCATCAGATATACAACCTGAACCACAAATAGAAGTTATTAATGAACCTATTGAATTAAAACCATCTATACAATCAGATACTACAACCGTAGAATCAGAATCAGACACAGATTCATTAATTGTTGCTAATAAAAAAAGGGTATTAAGTGATAAAACAAAAGATGCATTAAAAAAAGGTAGAGATAAATTAGCTGAGAAATGGATTCAAGATCGAGAAAGAAATGAAGAATTAAAATCAAAGTATGCTATTAAAAAAGCAAATAAGATCATTAAAGAAAAACTTAAGATTAAAAAAGATATGGGAGTTGAAGAATTAGATTCAGAGGATGAAGAACCAATAAAAATAGTTCAACCAAAAAAAGCAAAAAAACAACAAGTAATAGTATTGCCAACTGAATCAGATTCAGAGGATGAAATAATTATAAAAAAAGATAAGAAAATAAAAAAGGTTGTTGAACCAATTAAAACAGAACCAATAAAATCAAAACCAAATATTGTATTTTATTAAGAAATAATATAATTTCATCTAACATATAATTATATTATAAAATGCCAAAGAAAATGAAAAAACAAAGGATGATTAGAATGAGAGGAACTAAAGAAAAAAAAGAAA
>CAIUKZ010000402.1 GCA_903899865.1 uncultured Bacteroidales bacterium
ATGCCTGTAAATCAGTAAATAATTAGCACAAATAGTTCTTTTTATGTTAACTTATAGTTCTTTGAACCAAATAAAGATTTAAATTATCTAATAGATACAAATAGTGCATAATCTCGACTGCGTCTGGAAGAATATTAAAGTGGGTGGTGAGGGGTAAAATGATGAATTCGGGATCAATAGGTAGCACTGCTTAACACGAAGCTTGTAAAAACAGAAATCCGCCTTTTGATAGACAAAAGGCGGATTTCTGTTTTAGTTATTTGAACGCTACTTAACTCAGTGCTTTTATTGACTCTTTCAACGAGGCAATTTTGGATTCGGCATCAGCTTTTTTCTTGCGTTCCACCTCTACCACTTCAGGTTTGGCATTAGCCACAAAGCGTTCGTTGCCCAGTTTTTTCATCACTGAGTCAATGAAGCCTTGGTAGTAAACAATCTCGGCCTCCATTTTTTTAATCTCTTCCTCAGCGTTGATAAGCGTAGCCATTGGTATGGCATATTCGGTAACGTCCACCAAGAAGGATATTGACCCTGCTGATTTTTCTGAAACAGTTTCAATTCCGCTCAAGTTACCCAGTTTTATTATCACTGCATCGAAGTCTTTATTCTGACCACCAAGCACTTGAAGCGCCAGCATTTCTTTGTTTGGAACGTTTTTTTGCAACCTCACAGTACGTACGCCAGCTATTATTTCTTTTGTCTTCTCGAAGCCTGCAATGATGCTTTCATTTACCTCAGTAGCTTTTGGCATGGTGGCAACCATGATACTTTCACCCTCTTTGCGAGGTGCCAACGCTTGCCACAATTCTTCAGTAATAAATGGCATAAATGGATGAAGTACTTTCAATAACGAGTCAAAGAAGCCTAAAGTTGCCTCATAAGTTGCACGGTCGATAGGCTGCTGATAAGCTGGCTTCACCATTTCCAAATACCATGATGAAAACTCATCCCAAAACAGTTTGTAAACAGCCATCAAGGCTTCTGACAGACGGTATTTTGAAAACAAATCATCAATCTCAAGTAGTGTTTGGTTTAATTTAGCGTCAAACCACTGTATTGCAACACGGGCAGATTCTGGTTGAGGAATTTCCTCATCTTCGGTGGGGAGGCTCCAGCCTTTCACCAATCGGAAAGCGTTCCATATTTTGTTATTAAAGTTTCTTCCTTGTTCGCAAAGCGTGTCATCATAAGGCAAATCATTGCCCGCAGGTGCGGTCAACAGCATTCCCAAACGCACAGCATCTGCTCCATACGTCTCTATCAAAGCTAAAGGCTCAGGAGAATTGCCAAGTGATTTGGACATTTTGCGTCCTAATTTATCACGGACGATACCAGTCAAATAGACATTTTTAAATGGCATTTCCCCTTTAAACTCATATCCAGCAACTATCATACGTGCCACCCAGAAGAACAAAATATCTGGACCCGTCACCAAATCATTGGTGGGGTAATAATAATTAATTTCGTCATTATCAGGATTATTGACGCCATCGAAAACCGATATGGGCCACAACCATGACGAGAACCAAGTATCTAACACGTCTTCATCTTGCCTTAGTGTATATCCCACACCAGCCCCACCGAGGGAAGGGTGATTGTCTGCCATCTTGCGCGCATCTACTTCTGACTCAGCAACGATGATTATTTGCTGGAAAGTCCCCCCTTCGGGGGGATTTAGGGGGGCTGCATACCATGCTGGAATACGATGTCCCCACCAAAGTTGACGCGAGATACACCAGTCTTTCACATTTTCCATCCAGTGACGGTAGGTGTTTTTGAACTTGGCAGGATAAAGTTGGATGTCATCATTCATTACAGCATCAAGGGCCGGCTTAGCCAAGTCTTCCATTTTAAGAAACCACTGCATAGACAGCTTTGGTTCAATCACGGCATCAGTACGCTCAGAGCAACCGACCTTATTGGTGTAAGCCTCCACTTTTTCGAGCAAGCTTGCTTGTTGCAAATCAGCTTCTATCTGCTTACGCACATCAAACCTATCCATGCCAGCATATTGTGCTCCGTTTTCATTGAGCGTGCCATTATCGTTGAAAATATCAATAGAAGGAAGGTTGTATTTTTCACCCAGCATGTAGTCGTTCACGTCGTGCGCAGGTGTTACTTTCAGACATCCTGTTCCAAATTCCACATCCACATACTCATCCTCAATAACCGGAATTACGCGGTTAATCAACGGAACGATTACATTTTTACCTTTCAAATGTGCATTTTTTGGATCATTCGGATTGATGCACATCGCGGTGTCGCCCATGATAGTTTCAGGACGAGTAGTTGCCACGATAGCATAAGCATCTTCGCCTTCCACTTTATAGCGCAGGTAATACAACTTTCCCTGTTGTTCTTTGAAAATTACTTCTTCGTCAGACAGAGCAGTAAGGGCTTTGGGATCCCAGTTGACCATCCGCACACCACGATATATCAACCCTTTGTTATACAAATCGCAAAACACTTTAAACACACTTTCAGAACGGGTCTCGTCCATGGTAAATGCCGTACGATCCCAATCACAGGAGGCACCCAGCTTTTTCAATTGTTCTTTGATGCGCCGCCGAACCTCAAGCGCGTAGGTTAAGCAAGTCCGTACATTGTCTTTTTCATAAATACCATGCGGGTAAAGCAACTTCATTAAGCCGGATACCGTTCGACGCACTGCGATTACATCACGCTGGTTCAAGTTATTGCCCAGCTTAAAATAACGGTCGATCGCATCGGCAAAGCTGCGCTTACGCATTTCCCGTAGATATTCAGCCAGATAGTCG
>CAIUKZ010000403.1 GCA_903899865.1 uncultured Bacteroidales bacterium
AGAGGGCGAAAACATAAAAACACTCCCCATTGTGGGACCATCTGTCAATTCACCATGGAATATGACTTTCTCTGGCAAGAAACTATTTGTAGTGCCTGGTGGAAGATGGGTGAGCAATGCAGGGACTGATGGTGCTGTAATGATTTTTGAAAATGGCATGTGGACGAATCTCTATTCTAGCACCTTTGAGTCACAGTTCGGAATAAAAATGCACGATTTTGTAAATTTAGTAGTTGACCCAACCGACAATAAACATTTTTTTGTGACGTCGTATGGTAATGGACTATTTGAATATAAAAACAATGCATTTAGTAAATGGTATAATCACCAAAACACGTCGAACGGGTTAGAAACATATTTTCCCAACAAACCAGAACAATTTGACTACATCAGGCTATTTGGTGCCACGTTTGATAAAAATGGCAATTTATGGATTAGTAGTTCAACAGAATATGGCTCTAACGTTTCAGTTAGAGTACTACTAACTAATGGTAACTGGGCAACACTGCCCTACCCATCTGTGACTTTGCCAACTATAGGACCTTTACTCATTTCTAATCAAGATCAAAATCAAAAATGGATTTTATCTGGACGTTCAACTCCCGGAATTGTAATTATTAATGACAACGGAACTATTACAGAAACCAAAGATGACAAATACCGATTTATGAGCACATTTATCGACAGCGACAAACCTGGAAGTTCATTCACCCCAACTGAGTATTATTGCATAGCACAAGATAAAAATGGAGTGATATGGGTAGGAACTGATCAAGGACCATTACTATTCAACGGACTATCAAAAGCTTTTGATGCAAACTACACTTGCTCAAGAGTCAAAATACCTCGTAATGATGGCACTACGTTGGCAGACTATCTACTCGGCAACGAAACCATTACCTCCATAGCTATTGATGGCGCGAACAGAAAATGGATGGGGACCAAAAGTTCGGGCGTATATCTGGTATCTGAAAATGGACTACAAACCATACAACATTTCACCACGACCAATAGTCCATTACTATCAAACGAAATAATGTCATTGGCTATCAACCCAATTAGTGGTGAAGTATTCATTGGTACAGATTATGGATTAATATCCTACCAAGGCGACGCTGCTGAAGGTGCTACTACTTTTGGCGATGTTCATGCCTATCCGAACCCTGTACGTGAAAATTTCAATGGAGTGATTACCATAACAGGTTTGATAGACAACTCACATGTAAAAATAACCGACATTACTGGAAACTTGGTATATGAGACAGTATCCAACGGCAGTTTAGCCACATGGGATGCGAAAGATGCTCATGGACGAAAAGTAAATACAGGTGTATTTCTCGCATTATGTACTAGCCCAGATGGGCAGCAAAGTACTACAACTAAAATACTAGTTATCAACTAACGCCCCAATAAAGAAAACAGGAGGCTAGCATCAACTAACCTCCTGTTTTCATTTGTATTTATTTCTACAGATTCTGTCCAAAAACAACATAAATCAATGCAGCCAAAGTTGCACTAACTGGGATAGTAAGTATCCATGCCACTAACAGATTCCTAGTCACTCCCCACCTTACTGCAGAAAGACGTTTTACGGCTCCCACTCCTATAATGGAACCTGTAATAGTATGTGTTGTACTTACAGGGATTTTCAAAATCTCAGTAAGATAAAGCGTCAATGCACCAGCTGTCTCTGCAGCAACTCCTTCCAAAGGTGTAACTTTTGTGATCTTCGAACCCATGGTCTTTACAATTTTCCAACCACCAGACATTGTTCCAAGCGAGATTACGCCAAAACACGAAAAAGCAACCCAGTCTGGCAATGACTTAATGGATGTAACCCCTGTATTCAAACCTGTGGCATTAGCTGCTATAAGTGCTGCGCCAATAATACCCATCACTTTCTGCGAATCATTTAGTCCGTGACCAATGCTGAAAAGACCAGAGGAAACCAGTTGAAGCTTTTTAAACCAATTATTGGCTTTGTGAGGATTCGCATTCTTACAAATGTAGAATATTAAGACAGTAAGCAAAGCAGAGACAATCATCCCAATCAGTGGAGCCAATACAATAAATGAGGCAATTTTTATTATGACATCATATTTAATCGCCTCAAGTCCATTTGTTGTAAATCCATTATGAATCATAGCACTCATTACTGCCGCACCTGCAAATCCACCTATCAGGGTATGAGATGATGACGAAGGAATACCAAACCACCATGTGGCTAAATTCCAAACAATTGCAGCAGTTATTCCCGAAAATATTACTGGTAAGGTGATGAAATCTTCTAGAACAGCCTTGGAGACCGTATTAGCTATCCCAAATTCTCCAATAATATATTTCGCAATAAAAAAAGCAACGAAGTTGAAAAATGCAGCCCACATAACAGCCTGAAAAGGAGTTAATACTTTGGTTGACACGATAGTGGCGATTGAATTGGCTGCATCATG
>CAIUKZ010000404.1 GCA_903899865.1 uncultured Bacteroidales bacterium
AGCCCCCTAACCCCTCCCGTTTATCACGGGATAAACTGCGGGGGAACAGAGAGAGGTTAGTGGGTTATAATCATGCCCATGTGTATCCAAATTTTTTTTGCATGGGTTAAAAATATTGCCTCAACAAGCCGCTGCTCCCGTTCATGAGGGGATAAACGGCGGAGGGAATGTGAAGTATATTGTTGCCTACTTTATCCAAAATCAGACCAAATAGGGCGTGGGATCAAATCCAGCTAATCCTTCTTTGCGTTCGGTGCATGTACCACAGGTGCCACAGTGTATCTCCTGACCATTGTAACATGAGTAGGTTTTTTCAAACGGCACGCCTATTTCTTTGCCTATCAGGGCTATTTGTCGTTTGGTGAGATTGGTGTAGGGAGCTAAGATGGAACAGTGATTGTAGGTGCCAAAACTAATGGCTTGGCTCATGGCTTGTATGAAATTTTCCCTACAATCGGGGTAAATGGCATGGTCGCCAGCATGATTGGAAATCAACAATTTATCGCACTCCATACTCTCGGCAACCCCCGCCGCTATGCTGAGCATAATGCCATTTCGGAAAGGCACCACCGTTTTTTTCATGTTTTCATCTTCGTAATGCCCGTTGGGAATATCACCTCCTGATTGCAGCAAGTCAGACACAAACCCCATTTTGTTCATGTCTATCTCTATCACTCGGTGCTCAATGCCCAGTGCTTGACAGTTGCGACTGGCGTATTCCATTTCGCGCAAGTTGTGTTTAGAACCATAATTGAACGTGATGGCCAGTCGTATGCGTGAAGCATGTTGCCACAGCGCTACCGAACTATCCAAGCCTCCTGAATATAGTATTACGATGTCTTTCATTGGTTTAAGTAATATGCCCCCTAACCTCCGCCAGCTGGCGGAGAACTGAGAGACAAGTTCTGTTTTTCAATCATACCCTTATGTGTCCAAATTTTTGATTCTGGGCATGGGTATTTTATTCGTTGTAATTTTTCGACACAAAAGTACTTAAATCGGGGGTAATTGGTGTATAGTCGAAAGAGAAATTTGAGAACGAGGGGGTGATGAATTTTTTTATTGTTCTTATTTCACCTAAGTTTGGGGATGAAACGACACCAACCATTTGAATCAATGCTACTACTCCATTCTGGATTTACATTTCTACCATGTTCAACATTCTATAATCATCTCAGCCATTCTAGCTTGCTTCACCCCATGTCTCTATGTGGTTGGAAAATCAGCAATCCCAAATAATTTCTCATTTTTTTTGTACCTTTGTGCATTCATTTTTTTTATCCAAATGCTATTGGGTTAAAAATTGAATATCAGGCTCTTGTATTTTGAAACTAAACACTTGCAATCAATCCATGCGTATCGATATTATCTCGGCCGTGCCCGAACTACTTGATAGTCCACTCCACCACTCTATCGTAAAAAGAGCCACTGACAAAGGGCTCGTAGAGATTCACATTCACAATTTGAGGGATTATACGACTAATAAACATAGACGGGTGGATGATTACGCATTTGGGTTTAGTGCGGGTATGGTGTTGCAGATAGAACCTATCGATGCCATCATTTCGCAGTTGAAGGCTGAGAGAGACTATGATGAGGTGATTTACACATCACCAGATGGCGAAAAATTTGATCAAAAAATGGCCAACCGCCTTTCTCTGACTCAGAACCTGATTATCCTCTGTGGACATTACAAAGGAGTAGATCACCGAATAAGAGAACACCTTATTACTAAGGAAATTAGCATTGGAGATTTTGTGCTGACAGGGGGCGAACTGCCTGCGTGCATGATGACAGATGCTATTGTGAGATTAATCCCTGGGGCCATAGGCGACGAGCAGTCGGCATTGTCGGACTCGTTTCAAGATGATTTGTTGGCGCCACCAGTTTACTCACGGCCAGCCGAATACAAAGGATGGAAAGTACCAGACGTGCTACTCTCTGGTCATCAAGCTAAGGTGGAGGAATGGATGCACGAACAGTCCTTGGAAAGAACTAAACTGCTTCGACCAGACTTAATGAATAAGCAAGACGACAAAGCTTAGTGTAAATAATCCAATCCGTAGAACTAAATCAATTACCTGACAGAATGTTAATAAACTAGTTAGTTATTGTTAATATCGTCGGGTCAATTGTATTTTATTTAGATAAACGATTGGCAACAAAATGTCAATCACGAGTATCGGAGTTGACATTGCACTTGCTGGAGCTATTAGGTGGAGTGTTGGGGATAATTATTCTGATGTATGTCATCCGACACAAAAACAGAAAATTCACGTACTACTCAGTCAGTTGGGTTATTCTAGGAGGTTGGATTGTTTTAGGATTGAAAATATTTAGACTGATATAAGTTATGAAAAAAATTAAAGTAGGAGTAATAGGTGGAGCTGGTTATACAGCTGGTGAGTTGTTGCGCATTTTGGTCAATCATCCGAATGTGGAAATCGTATTTGTAAATAGTTCCAGTAATGCAGGAAATCCAATCGCCGATGTACATAGTGGCTTGGTGGGTGAAACAGATTTGGTGTTTACATCCGAATTGCCTTTCGGAGAGGTAGATGCATTGTTTCTTTGCTCAGCACATGGAGACAGCAAAAAATTCATGGATGAAAACAATGTTCCAGCAGCGATTAAAATCATTGACCTATCCACCGATTACCGTGAGAAACGTGCAGATCATGATTTTGTGTACGGACTTCCTGAATTAAATAAATCGGCTATCGCCACAGCCACTCGTATTGCCAATCCGGGATGCTTTGCCACTGCTATCCAACTGGCATTATTGCCACTTGCCGATAAAGGACTATTGACTGATGAAGTTCATGTCAATGCCATCACAGGTTCTACTGGCGCAGGAGTGAAACCATCGAGCACGTCGCACTTTAGTTGGCGGAACAACAATATTTCCATTTATAAGCCGTTCGAACATCAACATTTGCAAGAGATTGGACAGTCAATCGTACAATTGCAACCCGCTTTTGACAAGTCAATCAACTTCATTCCCGTTCGAGGAAATTTCGCTCGAGGCATTTATGTTACTGCATACACTACTTGTGCATTATCATTGGAAGAGGCAAAATCAATATACAAGGAATTTTACAAAGATGCAGCTTTTACTTTCGTGGTTGACAAGAATCCAGACATGAAACAAGTGGTGAATACCAATAAGGCTATTGTGTATTTGGAGAAACATGGTGACAAATTGCTAATTGTATCCATGATAGACAATCTTCTAAAAGGCGCTTCAGGTCAAGCAGTTCAGAATATGAATCTAATATTTGGACTTGACGAAAAGACAGGAATTGCATTAAAATCCATTGGATTTTAATAAAAGCGAAAAGTTAATTGTTTTATACTACAAAAGAACATATTTATGCAATATGTGTTAAATTTATGTTACAAAGCATAAATTCGATGTGTTTTTCTAAATTTATATTTGGACTGTGTAAATAAATGGCTTATCTTTGCTGTGTGATTTTTTCATAGTATTAGATTTAAGGTTAACAAAGATTGGTGGTCAAGCGTGACCACCTTTCGCGTTTTTAGGGGGTATGGTTTCAGATGAAGAATTGCATATCATTTATTAGGCTGTTATAATACATTTTTTTGTACTTTTGGGGCTTAGTTTATCCGCGAGTAGTAACTCACTGTTCACACCTCCATTGCATGAACAAGAGGAGGCTAATTCACAACCAGATGAAACGAACATGACAATATAAGTAGAAAAGATGTTCTATAACGAATTAGGTGGGTAAATGCAAAGGAGGAAATTAAACCACATAGGCACAATAGTTGAGATAGAGACGTTGCATGCGGCGTATGATAAAACATTTTTGAACACAAAGGCACAGAGACACAAAGTCGCTAAGAAAAACTCTGGAGTTTTTATCGTTGCGTTCTTCAATATTTGCTAAATAACGGTGATAAATCAAACATGTAATTACGTTTTTGCCCTTAGCGTTTAGCGCTTAGGATTTCAAACTGGAATATGTGTTTACCTGTGTGTTCTACTGTGTTTGCAAAGAATACCCACCTTAAAAATTATTGAGCCAGAAAAGAGCCATAAAAGGAAAAGAAAAAATTCTAGAATTGAAAAAAGGACACAACAGAAATACCGGTTGGTATTAATTTGCAATCAATATTTATTTCAATAATTGAACGAAATGCGATTTGCCAAAGGCAAACTTTTTGTGTTCTCTCATTATTTTTCATTTTTCTCCTTTCATTTTTGCTTTTGTGACTTTTGTGGTTTAATTTTCTGTTGTGGGTTGAACCTGCTTAATTTTGACATAAAACTAACTTATCTTCACATGCCCTCCCTTGTAGGGGCTTGAGGAGACTCAAATAGGAACACATGAAACCCCATGACCAAAAAAAAATTGGACACACAAGGACTTAATTATAAACAGATGAAATACAAAAATATTCAAACAGAAATAGATGCTTGCTACCTGTATGGCAAGTTAGCCGCAAATGAAAGTGACGAGTCAGTAGCCAACGTGTTTAGTCAAATGCGTGAGATAGAGCTAAGTCATGCAGAAGCATTTGCGCGCAAAGAGAATATTGATTTGGCTTCCATCTTTAAACCGTCGTGGAGAGCGTTGACATTAAATTTCATTGGGAAATGCTTTGGGTATGATTATGTGTTAGGCGCATTGATGGACACAGAGAAAAGTCTCTCGAATGCCATTATCTCTACCAAAAAAAAGAACAACATGCACCTCAATGGTAGTGAAGCCAACCACGTGAAAATTCTTTGGTCTATCATTGAAAAAGAGCCAAATATCAATGGCAATCAGCTAAGTAGATTTGAAAACAGACATCGCTCAGTAGGTGGAAATGCCATCAGAGCAGCGGTGCTTGGTGGAAATGATGGATTGGTGTCCAATTTCAGTTTGGTGATGGGAGTAGCCGGTGCCACCTCTGGCGAAAAGGGCGTATTACTCGCAGGACTTGCAGGACTGCTTGCAGGTGCGCTGTCTATGGCACTGGGCGAGTGGATATCGGTAAAAAGTTCGCAAGAGCTTTATGAAAATCAAATGGCCATAGAAATGGACGAGTTAGAAACCAATCCCGAAGGTGAAAGGAAAGAGCTGGCACTTATTTATATGGCTAAAGGCATTCCCGAAGAGCAAGCCCACGCAATGGCCACCGATATCATGAAAGATAAAACCAATGCTCATGCGGTGTTAGTCAAAGAGGAGCTAGGCATCAATCCCGAAGAACTACAAGGCTCGGCCATCGAAGCAGCACTGTATTCATTTTTTCTATTTACAATCGGTGCCATTATCCCTGTGTTGCCATTTGTATTTGCAAAAGGAATTACTGCTATGCTACTTAGCGTAAGTATGAGTGCTGTAGGTCTATTTCTTATCGGAGGAGCTATCACTTTATTTACAGGCAAAAGTGTTTGGTATTCTGGTTTCAGACAAGTTCTTTTCGGACTATTGGCAGCTGCTTGTACCTACGGCATTGGGCGACTTATCGGTGCTGTTATCGTATAACCATTGACAGAGAAAATGAAAATGAACTTGAAGATGACACTAAGTCAGTATTGGAAATCCATCATCGTCACTGTTGCAGTTTTGTATCTATCATTGGCAGCGTCTAAAACATTTAGCCACATTCCCACATTCAATCATGAGGATTATCTCATTCATTTTTTGATGTATATGGGACTAACGCTTACATTGACCTACGATTCGAAGTTACACCTCAAGTCGCATTACACACCCACCTCTCAAACTTTTTGTGTCGTGTTCCCTCTTGTTCTCGGAGGCATGCTGGAGATTTTTCAGCCCATTATCAGCACACGAATTGCTAGCTGGATGGATTTTATGTTCAACACACTTGGAGTAATCGTTGCTTCTTTCATTGCTCACTATTGGAGAAAATATCAACCTCGAAATTAACCAATAGTAATGGATCATCTTCGCTATAAAATAGGGATTACCCTCATTAAAGGTATAGGCAATAATCTGGCTAAAAACCTGATAGCTTATGTAGGAAGTGTGGAGGGTGTGTTCAAAGAAAATCAAGCCAATTTATCAAAAATTCCAGGCATCGGTGATGTACTATCGAAAGAGATAGTGTCGCAAGATGTGCTGAAACGCGCTGACCAGGAAGTAGAATTTGTAATCAAAAACAAGATTCAACCCTATTATTTTGCTGATAGAGATTATCCATTTCGCCTCAAAGAATGTGCAGATTCGCCCATCCTTATTTTCACCAAAGGCAATTGTGACTTGAACAATGGCAAGTTTATAGGCATAGTGGGAACTCGTAACGCTACTGAAACTGGTAAAGAGTATTGCAAAAAACTGATCACTGATCTGTCTCAACTTCAGCCCAATGCAATTATTGTAAGTGGACTGGCTTATGGCGTGGATATATGTGCTCACAAGGTAGCATTGGAAGTGGGACTGCCCACTATTGGAGTAGTGGGGCATGGACTGGATCGGATTTATCCAGCAGCACATCGCCCCACAGCGGTAAAAATGCTTGACAATGGAGCATTGCTTACCGAATACCTCAGCCAGACAAATCCTGACAGGCAGAACTTTGTGCAGCGGAACAGAATTATAGCTGGACTGTCGGATGCCACGGTGGTTATCGAATCGGCGGCAAAAGGAGGTGCACTTATCACTGCCGAAGTAGCCAATGATTACAACAGGGATGTATTTGCTTTTCCGGGAAGAGTGGGCGATGAATGGTCGGCAGGCTGCAACGCCCTCATTAAATCTCACAAAGCATCACTCATAGAGTCGGCAGCTGATTTGTGCCAATGCATGAACTGGGAAAGTGATGTTGACGCTTCGATAAGTCAACCGATTCAAACCGCCTTGTTTCTAGATTTATCGGACCATGAGCAACAAATAATCACCACACTACGACAAAACAGCGAAGGGATGCAGGTCAACGAAATAGCAATATCACTCTCCCAACCTTTTAGCAAAATATCGTCATTGTTACTGGAAATGGAATTCAAAGGATTGGTGAAGTGTCTGCCTGGAAGTGTGTATCGAATTGTAAAATAGAAATGAATATTGTGCCGTAAAGAATGTATAGCAAAGAGGAATTAAAGGAACTAAAACGAGAATTTTGGGAAGGATTTGGCGTGTATTGTAGCAATGTGCCGGCGCTCAAGAAGCGAAAAAGCAAATTCATGCTCTACAATACCAAAATGAAAGGTGTAGAACTAAAACTTGATGCCACGCGCGATGGCGCCTATGTGATTCTAGAAATTAACCACTCAGATGCCAAAGCTCGTTTTGAAAAATACGAGCAATTTGAAAAATACAAAGCCATCATGGAGCAAGATTTCAAAGAAGGATTGATTTGGGACTTTGCCTACGTGAGAGAATGTGGCACCGAAGTTTGTAGAATTTACACCCATCTACCTGAAATTGACCTTCACCGCAGATTACACTGGATGCAGTTTTACCAATTTATGTCCACTGAAATGCTAAAACTTGAAAAAGCATTCAACAAGGTAAAAGAGGCGTTGGACTAAGAAAAAATACAAACGGTAAAAAATCGTTTTATTGCCGAAAACAAAAAAAAATGTGTTGAGTAAGTAAATGTTTTTTTGTAGCTTTGCGTTTTATAAACATTCTCACAAAACAACATGGAAAAAAAGCAAATCAAAACAGCGTTGGTGTCAGTCTATCACAAGGATAATCTTGATTTAATTATCAAAAAACTGCATGCTGACGGAGTAGAATTTATCTCAACTGGAGGTACACAAACATTCATCGAATCACTCGCTATTCCATGTAAAGCAGTTGAAGACCTAACAGGTTATCCCTCCATCCTTGGCGGACGCGTGAAGACTTTACACCCAAAAGTGTTTGGCGGCATTCTCAACAGACGCGATTTAGAACTTGACCAACAACAAATAGCACAATACGACATTCCAGAAATTGATTTAGTAATCGTAGATTTATACCCATTTGAAGCCACTGTAGCATCAGGGGCAGACGAACCTACTACCATCGAAAAAATTGATATCGGAGGCATTTCATTAATCCGTGCTGCAGCGAAAAACTACAACGATGTGGTAATCATCGCTTCACAAGACCAATACGAACCGCTGTTGGAAATTATTACTGCCAATGGCTCTCAGACCACACTAGAAGAGCGCAGATGGTTTGCCAAAGAAGCTTTTGCGGTGTCATCTCACTATGACTCTGCTATTTTCAACTATTTCGACGGAGCAGAACAAAGCGCATTTCGCCAAACTGAAAACAGTGGCAAGGTACTTCGCTATGGTGAAAACCCACATCAAGGTGGTGTGTTTTTTGGCAAGTTCGAAGAGATGTTTGAACAATTGCAAGGAAAAGAAATATCGTATAACAACCTGCTAGACATTGACGCTGCGGTAAATCTAATCAATGAATTTGAAGACCTTACCTTTGCCATATTGAAGCACAACAATGCCTGTGGAATTGCATCACGTCCAGTGCTGGTAGACGCTTGGCAAGCAGCCTTAGATGGAGACCCTGTGTCTGCATTTGGTGGTGTCTTGATTACCAATGCCATCATTGACAAAGTGACTGCCGAAGAAATCAACAAATTGTTTTTTGAAGTAATCATAGCACCTGATTATGACTTGGAGGCATTAGAAATTTTAGGCCAAAAGAAAAATCGTATCATTCTGATTTTGAAAGAGGCTAAACTAAAAGCAAAACAATTCCGTTCGCTACTCAATGGTGTGCTGGTACAAGATAAAGACAATCACACAGTGAAAGCTGATGAACTAACAGTGGTGACAGAAAAGTCGCCGACAGCGCAAGAAGTAGAAGATTTGATTTTTGCCAATAAAATAGTGAAACACACCAAGTCAAACGCCATCATTTTTGCTAAGAACAAACAAATGTGCTCGAGCGGCGTGGGTCAAACGTCACGTGTGGATGCACTACGTCAAGCCATCGAAAAAGCAGGCTCATTTAACATGGACTTGAAAGGCGCTGTGATGGCATCTGATGCATTTTTCCCTTTCCCTGACTGTGTGGAAATAGCCTCAGAAGCAGGTGTAACGGCTGTGATTCAACCAGGCGGATCTATCAATGATAAGCTGTCAATTCAAACATGCAACGACAAAGGAATGGCAATGGTAACAACAGGTTTCCGTCATTTCAAACACTAAAACTAAAGAAATTAAGACAAATAACATTCACCAAATTAATACTTTAAGAAAATGGGACTGTTTTCATTTACACAAGAAATAGCGATTGACCTTGGAACTGCCAACACCATCATTATTCACAATGACAAAATTGTGGTTGATGAGCCTTCGGTGGTAGCTTTGGACAAAAGAACTGATAAGCTAATCGCCATTGGCGAACGTGCTCGTCAGATGCAAGGAAAGGAAAATGAGGGAATTCGAACCGTTCGTCCTTTAAGAGACGGTGTGATTGCTGATTTCTATGCAGCTGAATTGATGATACGTGGAATGATCAAAATGATTCCTACCAAAAATCATTTGTTCTCTCCAACACTAAAAATGGTAGTTTGTATCCCATCGGGAAGTACAGAGGTTGAGATTCGTGCTGTACGTGACTCTTCCGAGCATGCTGGTGGACGCGAAGTATATATGATTTATGAACCAATGGCTGCTGCTATTGGAATTGGGATAGATGTGGAAGCTCCTAATGGGTGTATGATTGTGGATATTGGTGGTGGTACTACCGAGATTGCGGTGATTTCACTTGGTGGAATTGTTTCCAATAAATCTATCCGCATTGCGGGTGATGATTTGACCTTGGATATTGTGGAATACATGGGTCGTATGCACAACATCAAAGTGGGTGAACGTACCGCTGAGCTTATCAAAATCAATGTAGGTGCTGCTTTGACCGACCTTGAAGATGCACCAGAGGATTACATCGTACATGGACCTAACCGTATGACTGCATTGCCTATGCAAGTGCCAGTGTCTTACCAAGAGGTGGCTCATTGCCTAGAAAAATCAATCTCAAAAATCGAATCGGCCATCCTGAGTGCTTTGGAACAAACGCCTCCTGAATTGTATGCTGACATTGTACAAGGTGGTATTTATCTTGCAGGTGGTGGGGCATTGCTTCGTGGACTTGACAAACGATTGACCGATAAGCTGAACATCCAATTCCACATCGCTGATGATCCATTACGTGCAGTAGCTCGTGGAACAGGTATTGCATTAAAGAATGTAGATAAATTCTCATTCTTAATAAGATAAAACTAAAACACTGATATTTCGGGAATCCTTGCAAAAAGATTCCCGAAATTTTCTTTACATTCGATTCAAATTTGCCCTGTTTTTGGTGCACTACAGTAGGTGCATAATGGCAGACAATCTGAGCAATGCCCTATACAACAGGCTTTTGGGTGTCTCAAAACTCAAGCATTCACAACGCTAATCGGTGCAAACCAAAACCAGCATAAAACAAAAGACGAAGGCATGAAAAACCTCCTCAATTTTTTGATAAAATACAGCGTGGTGTTTTTATTTCTTGTGCTAGAAATAATTTCGCTATCTATGGTTTTCAATAATAAGGATTATCAAAAAAGTGTCTTTCTGTCATCAAGCAACAGCATGGTTTCTACGCTCTACGAATGGAATAATTCGATTGTAGAATTCTTCAAACTCCGGGCTGCGAACGATAATCTATCGGAAGAAAATACGGCTTTGAAAAATCAGGTGATACTCCTTCAAAATGAGTTGGCTACCCTTCAGCCCTCAGACACCGACTCCATCCATTTTCGCATTCCACCTGAAATGGAGTACAAGTTCATACCTGCCAAGGTAATCAACAGCTCTACCAACAAACTTCAAAACTATATTACCCTCAACAAAGGGGCTTCTGATGGCATTAAACCCGATATGGGTGTGGTGAGCGACGAGGGTGTGGTGGGAATTGTAAAAACAGTTTCCAATCGATTTGCGGTAGTAATCCCAGTATTAAATCCTAAGATTCAGGTTAGTTGTAAGTTCAAAAACAGCAATTACAATGGCTCGTTGTTATGGTCAGGTCAGGATTATCGATACTCGAATCTTACAGACATTGCCCGACATGTAAAACTGGCATTGGGCGATACGCTCATCACCAGTGGACTTACCAGCACTTTTCCAGCAGGAATTCCAGTAGGATGTATCGAAGACTTCAACATCAAGGAGAGTGATGCCTATTACAATATCAAAGTGAAGCTGGCAGTTAATTTTAGGACTTTATTACATGTGAAAGTCATTAATTATTTGAATTATAACGAGCAAAAGGAATTAGAAAAAATACCTGAAGAATAAAATGGCACTATTTATACAAAATATTGTTCGCTTTGTGTTGCTAGTACTTTTTCAAGTATTGGTACTTAACAACATTGAATTTTTGGGATTAGTCAATCCCTATTTATATATTTTGTTTATCATCACCTTGCCTGTAAGACTGCCTAACTGGGTTTCAATTTTATTGTCTTTTGGAACCGGTTTATTAATCGACACATTTTCCAATACTCATGGCATGCATGCATTTGCAGCTGTGTTGATAGCGTTTCTTCGATCGGGCATCATTGATTTATTTATCACCATCGAAGAGGGCAACAATCCATCGCCAACTTTCTACACCTTTGGTATGAATGCATATATCAAGTATGTAGTACTGATGATTCTGATTTATCACATTGCATTTTTCACTCTTGAGGCTTTCTCATTTACTCATTTGTGGATATTGATGATTAAAATCATTCTTAGTTCATTGGTCACCTTTATCCTAATCATGGGCTTACAAACCATTAAATCCAAGTAGCGGAAATGGTAAATGATGTATTACAAAACAGAAGGTATGTATTAGTGCTGCTCATCACCACGGTTATTATTACTTATGTGCTACGTTTGTTTTACATTCAGGTAATAGACCCACGCTACAAAGAAGGTGCAGACAGCAATGCCTTCCTTAAGAAAACTCAATTTCCACCGCGCGGGCTAATTTATGACCGCAACCACAAACTATTGGTGTACAACAAACCAGCCTATGACATTGCCATCATATTGCGTGAAGTACATGAGTTAGATACCCTCGCATTTTGTAGGGCATTGGACATCAACAAACAATTTTTCATTAAACGAATTGCGGACATAAAAGACCGGAAAAAAAACCCTGGCTATTCCTCCTACACGCCACAGCTGTTTATGAGTCAGTTGAGCATCAACGACATTGCTACCATACAGCAATCGATGTATAAATACCCAGGGTTTTATATTCAGAACCGTACTTTGCGAGAATATGCTTACCCCATGGCAGCGCATGTGCTGGGCAGTATTGGCGAGGTTTCAAGACGTAAAATTGAAAATGATGATTACTACAAACAAGGGGATTATGCAGGAAGAGACGGCATAGAATACACGTATGAAGAGGAATTGCGGGGTGAAAAGGGCGTTGAAATTCTGCTTCGTGATGCCAAGGGTCGTATCAAAGGGAAATACGAAAATGGGAAGGAGGATATTGCACCAAAAGCAGGGCGCAATTTGACACTTACGCTGGATGCCGATTTGCAATTGCTGGCCGAGAAATTGCTTACTGGAAAAATTGGAAGTATAGTAGCCATAGAGCCTGCTACTGGTGAGATATTGGCTATGGCCTCCAATCCTACTTTCAACCCTTCGCTGTTGGTAGGTCGTCAGCGATCAAAAAACTATGCCGAATTGGTTAAAGACCCTACAAAGCCATTGATGAACCGTGCCACACAGGCGCAGTATTCGCCAGGGTCGTCGTTCAAAACCATACAAGCGTTGGTCTGCCAGCAGTTTGGAGGCATCAATCAAGACACTCGATTTCTTTGTAACGGAACTGGCTCGTCACCCATCAAGTGTACCCACTCACACGGATCGCCAGTGAGCTTATTGATGGCCATAGAACAAAGCTGTAACCCCTACTTTTGGAACACTTTCAGAAGCACTCTCGAACGCGATGGATACGGCGAAAAAAATAGAAACTTTATCGAAAATTACAACAAGTGGGAAGAATCTATCGAAAGCTTCGGATTTGGGCACAAGTTTACCGATGGTGATATTTATGAACAATCAAGAGGGAATATTCCCAAGGAGAAATACTTTAATAAATACTATGGTGCTACAGGCTGGAGAGCGTTGACCATACGCTCACTTTCTATTGGACAGGGTGAAGTACTGGTTACTCCTCTACAACTGGCCAATGGTATGGCTGCTATAGCCAATCAGGGGTATTATATCACCCCACATCTCAATCGGTGCGATTCATTGAGAAAGAAAATACATCGTACGAATGTAGACAAACAGTACTTCCCAATAGTGAATGAAGGTATGTGGCGTGTTTGTGAATTTGGAACAGGTCGTCACTATAAAATTCCAGGCTTGGAAATGTGTGGGAAAACAGGAACAGTTCAAAACAATCATGGTAAAGACCACTCCATCTTTGTGGGATTTGCTCCGAGAAATAATGCTAAAATAGCCATTGCTGTTATCATCGAAAATGCGGGATTTGGAGCCACATGGGCAGCACCCATTTCAAGCCTGATGGTAGAACAGTACATGTTCAAAAAAATAGCTAGACCTGAATTGCAAGAAAGATTAACCGGTTCATCAACAAATATAGATGTCAAGGAACGTTAGTATAAAATATGCTTTAGATTGGACTACGGTGGCCTATTTCGTAGTATTGGTACTCATGGGATGGATCAGCATCTATGGGGCGAGCTATGACTTTGATCAGGCGAGCATCATCGATTTTGATCACAGGGCTGGCAAGCAGTTTATATGGATACTCACAGCATTTGGCATTGGTGGTATCTTGCTATTGGTGGATTACAAAGTGTATAGTGTGTTTGCCTACTTTATCTATGCTTTTGCCATTATGCTGCTCATCGTTACAATATTTGTGGCTCATGACATCAAGGGGTCTCGCTCCTGGCTGGTGATAGGTCCCATTAGCTTTCAACCTGCGGAATTAGCAAAAATGGCAACTGCTTTGGCTTTATCAAAGTTTATGAGCTCCTATAACTACAAGATCAAAGGCTGGTCGGATTTGATTCCATTAGGGCTAATGATATTTCTACCCTTTGCACTGATTATACTTCAAAATGAAACTGGAACAGCCCTGGTATTCATCGCACTGTTGCTGATGCTTTATAGAGAGGGAATGAATGGCATTGTCCTATTACTAGGGTTTTTCGCCATTTTGCTTTTCATCGTGGTGATTCGGTTCAGTAGCTTTCCTATACAGACTGATAGGGGTACTCTAGGAATGGTACTTGGCATGGGCATCATACTGGTAGTACAGTTTGTCTATTCCATTTTTATTGCCAAAACTAGCAAGGAGTCAACACTTTTATTTTATATCGTTGCAGGGATAGCAGCGGTTTCGATTCTACTTAATTTTTTCTTCAAATTAAGCTATAACTATGTTGCCATTTTCGCGGTAATGGTATCTTGTGTTTTTTGGTTTGTCATAGAACTGATGAATCGATTTAAAAAGTATTGGTTCATCATCCTTTTTTCTATTGGATCTGTACTTTTCTGCTTCTCGGCCGATTATCTATTCGAGAAAGTATTGGAGCCTCACCAGCGGGTTCGTATCAAAGTGCTACTCAACATGGAAGAAGACCTCACAGGGGCAGGATATAATGTGAACCAATCCAAAATAGCTATCGGATCGGGAGGGTTTTTGGGCAAAGGTTTTTTGAATGGTACTCAGACAAAACTCAAATATGTTCCTGAACAGGATACCGATTTTATATTTTGTACCGTGGGTGAGGAACACGGGTTTTGGGGTTCATCGCTGGTGTTGCTTATCTATTGGCTGTTTTTAATGCGGCTTATCACCATTGCCGAACGACAACGCGAAGCATTCAACCGTGTGTTTGCCTACTGTGTAGCTAGTATTTTTTTCTTTCACCTTACCATCAATGTGGGGATGGTGCTCGGCATCATGCCTGTAATTGGTATTCCACTTCCATTTTTCAGTTATGGCGGATCGTCATTATGGGGCTTCACCATCCTTCTATTTATCCTTCTTCGACTGGATGCATCCCGACTGGAGCGCATGAGGTAAACATTGACTAAGCAATTGGTTCAGCAGGAAATGCAATACGATAAACATTGAAAATCTATTTTGAAATGAAAAATTATCAATTCTCCCCAATTCGTAGAAACGAGAAGAAGAGAGATTCGAATGAGTTTCTCTTTTTTGCATCAAATGGTCGCGATGATGTGGTAAAAATCATGTCCACCTCTTCGCCTCGAAGTGGTAGTATATCCTAGCTCAATGGCGACGGCTTGGGTTTATCATGTTTCCCAAGGATTTATCCAAAATACTTGGGATTTTCAAAATCAATTTTACTCAACACAGTTGTTCCGTTTGTGGATTAATCTCCTCCTTATGGTTTTCCCCACCTAATTCATCATAGATCCAAAAAAACATCCTGTCATGCTCCTATCTCAGCCCAATACTTTACAACTCATACTAATTGTACAACAAACTACATAATTAAATATATTTAACTATCAGATTTTACAATATGTAAGCCATGATAGAAAAGCATTAAAAACCCTATAAAACAAATGGTTTCGACCATTGAATAGTATAAAGCATTGTGGAATATCTATTTGTATAAGTGTTTGTCCTACACTTATATGTTATTTAACATAAAATAGACACTCAATATATGCCAAAAATGAACGTTCTTTGACAACCTTAAATCAAATAAAATACAATATCACGTTTTATAATATTGTATTTATACTGTAAATCATTTACTAAATAATGAGAAAGTCATCGCAGAAAATTATCTTTCTTGCATTCCTTTTTCTTGCTGTGATACAACAAGTATTCTCAGCCACAGTAGGAAACCCAGGTGGAACCTATAAAACATTGAAGGCTGCCTTCGATGCCATCAACAATGGCGCCCTTACAGGTGCGGTCACACTCCAGATAGTTGACAACACGGTAGAACCCCTCACTGCAACACTTAATGCCAGCGGTGTGGGTCCTGCTAATTACACCTCAGTGGACATCTACCCCACGGTGGCTGGTCGTTCTATTAGCATGGCTGTAGCCACTTCATTAATCAATCTTAACGGAGCTGATAATGTAACTATAGACGGGCGTGTGAATAAAGCCGGACCAGCTGATCTGACTATTTCAAGTACGAATAGTAGCATAGGTATTCCTGTTTCTACCATTCAATTTAGAAATGATGCCTCAAACAACTTTGTTAGATATTGCAAGATTTTAGGAACACCACCAATTAATTCAATCTCAGCCACTATATTGTTTACAACCGGAACTACTACAGGCAACAACAACAATACGATAGAATACTCTTACATCACCAATGGCAGATCGCAATCACCCTCAATTCTTTCTGTAGGTTCGGCTTCAATCCCCAATAAAAATAACGTAATCCGCTTCAATAATTTTTACGATTGTTGGCATGCTGCATGGGCTTCAGAAGCTATATTGATAGGTGATAACAATGATGGATGGACAATAAATGACAATAGTTTTTATGAAACATCCAATTTTATAGTATCACTGCCAAACATCATGAATCGATTTATTGAAGTTAATAGTCTTACTGCAACAAATATTTCAATTATTCACAATTATTTTGGAGGAAACGCCCCAAAATGTACTGGAATACTACAAAAGAGTGGAGATCATAGTTACACTCAAGGGATTTACATAAAAGCAGGAACAGGAACTTGTAAAATTAAAAATAATTACTTTGGCAATATAAATTGGTTTAATGGTAATAGATCGACGGACTTCTATGTATATAAAATTGATAAAGGGAGTGTGTCTGATATTGAATTAGTATCAAATACAATAGGCTCATTAGATGGAACATCATCCATCCAGTTTATTAATTCTGACGTGCAAAGTTCAAATTTTGTTGGCATATATAATGCAGGTTCAGGTAACTTCGTTTGTGATAGTAACGCTCTCGGAACAATAACTTGTGATATGGTAAAAGGAGAACAAGGAAATAATATCTGGGGAATACAAAGTGATCCTGCTGCCACTGGTAAAATTTATATCCGTAATAATACCATTGGCTCGTCAACTCCAAACAGTATTTACTCCAAAGGAAAAGCTAATGGTGCAACTACTGGAGGGACAATGGTGGGAATATCAAATGAAGGAATAGGTAGTGCAATTATAACAAAAAATGAGATTCAAAATCTAAGAAACGATGGCACCGATGCTGTCATGGGCAATTCGATGCTCCATGGGATAATTAGTAATCATAGTAATGATGTGACAGTAAGTGATAATAAAGTACATGATTTACACATAGACTGTATAAACCATGCTGACGACCACATCTCTGGACCTGCTGATGGTAATGCTGCTATAACGGGTATATTGGTAACAGGACAAGTTGCTAATGCTCCTGCAAATCGTAATTTTAAAGTAGAGCGTAATTTAATATACGATCTGAACCTCACTAACGTAAGTTCACAAAGTTATATGTATGGATTGTATGTAGGTGCCGACTCGGGAACTGCACAAACCTCGGCATTGGTAAAGCAAAACTTTATTCATAGTCTGAATATACCTGTTGGTTCAAATCGCATAAAAATGATAGGATTGTATGAGGGGTGGTATTCGCAATCAGCATCTACTTGTAATACCGAAAATAACATCATTTATTTAAGATCGAATGAAAAAAACTTCATGGCTGGGATTGAGTCTAGAGGTGATAATGAAATGACAGACTCGTACATGTATCACAATACATCATATTTGGAAGGAAATACCACAGAGTCAAGCACAGCATCTGGACATTGGATAACGGATTATGATAAGAGTACTCCATTTCTGCACATTTGCAATCTCAAAGTTGGTCGTCCTCAGGGCTACAAACTTCATTGTAAAAACAATATTTTCTATAATTCACACTCCTCTCCAAAAGGAAGTCTGGGGAAAAATTATTGTTTTATTAATTGGCAAGGAGATCCAGTCCCTGGAGGTAATATCAGCTACAATGACTTCTACTTGGATCCTGCTGCGACAGATAGTTGGTTAGGTCAATACTTTAAAATAGATAAATCAACTCTTCCTGTAAACCCTGGCATGGATGCCATGACACTGACTAAAGATCCAAAGTTTAATTCTAAAGGCTTATATACAAAAAGGCAAGCTGAATACTACATTCCCTGTGAAGCACTTCAGGGCGATGTAGCTATAATGCCCATTGTGCCTCAGGACTATGGAAATAAAGTCAGAAAAGTGCCTATCATGGGTGCATGGGAAGGTACGGGTCCTGCTACTCCCAATATTACAGGCGATTCGGTAGTGTGTAGTCCACCCAAATCGGGACTAAAATACACTGTAAAACCTCCTGCTGCCAATGCTGATACGTATACATGGACAGTGCCGGCAGGTTTTACCATCACAGCACCAAAAACGGGTACGACCATCACTGATCCATCTACATCCATTACTGTAGATGCTGACGCTACTGCCAAAACGGGCTATGTAACCTGCTATGCTACAAATATTGAATGCAATACCAATAGTGCTATTGATTCGTTTCTTGTGACGGTAGGTAAACCTGTTATGCCGGGTAAAATCAAAACAGATTCGATTTTCTGTATTGGTACTGTGTCGGCCGATTTCTTTGTAGATCCTGTTCCCAGTGCGAAATCTTACACATGGACTGTAGACCCTAACCCACCTACCAATGACCGATTTATTGTGAGTGGACAAGGCTCGGATTACATCACGCTCAACCTTGGATCTACCATCACAGCACCTGCATCATTTAAGCTGAATGTATTTGCAACCAATGACTGTGGCAATGGCCCCGTGAGAACGATGAACATCAAGGTTTACCCCATACCACCAGCTCCCGATGCTAGAGACACTACCATGTGTCCCAATCCTCCACGTACGGTCTCAGACCTGAAAGCCAAAACCACCAATCCGACCTATTACCTCAAATGGTACGATGCCAAAACGGGTGGTAATTTCTTGTTTGGAACAGAAAAGCTGGTAGATGGCAAGACTTATTACGTAGCACAAGCCGACCTTATTTCGGGTTGCGAAGGGCCACGTGATTCGGTGAAGGTGACATTTGTCAATACGCAACCCAAATTGAATTTACCACCTACTGTTTCTTATTGTAAGTCAGCCAAACCGACAGTTCAAACCCTGAAGGATGATATGACAGCACTTCCTACAAATAATCTTAAACCTGGCAACCATTTGGAGGTTTATCCGGACAATAAAACTACCACACCTATCTCCCCTACATCAACAGCGCTGGTCAATTATGTGGACTACTTTATCGCTCAGACCGATGGAAACTGTGAAGGACCGCGCGATACTGTAAAAGTGCTTATCATTGACCCCAAACCTCAAATACAGAATCCGCAAAACTTCTGTAATGGAACTGCCATTGTGGATAGTTTGAAATACAAGTTGGACAAAGTCGGTGATACCTTTGCGTGGTATGGACCCAACTCTACTACTGCTGGCCCATTAGCTGGAAGCACTGTATTGGTAGATAAAGCCACCTATTACGGCATAGAGACAGATGTACCTTCTGGATGTGTGGGAACGCCCGTGCCAGTGGTGGTAAATATTGGAAATCCACCTGCTCCAACTGCCACATCGCCTCAGAAAATTTGTGCAGTTACTGCTTCAGACCTTTCAGGAATTTCGGTTACAATTAGTAGCGGAGCTAAGAAAACTTGGTATGACAAACCAGGTGCGGGTAGAGTCGTGCTCCCTAGCACAACACCATTGGTAGATGGAGCGACTTATTATGTGACCCAAACCATAGGTAACTGCGAAAGTAATCCCACAGCTGTTCAGGTGAATTTTAGACCCTTGGACTACATTAAGCTTACTTCAGCTGTCAAAACCGATACTCAAACCATTTGTATCGGTGATAATATTACGACAATTACCTATAAAACCACAGGAGCACAAGGTGTTTATAATTATTTCACAACTGACCCTACTGGAGCATCAATGACTTATGGCATGCCTCCAGGGCTTACGGCAACTTGGGGGAAAATTGGATCAGATAGCATTGTTACCATCAAAGGAAAACCTACCACAGCAGGTTCGTATATTTACAAAATAGAACCATGGGCTGTTAATCCTCCTCCTTGTGGGAAAACACTAGCATTTGGACTTATTGTGATAAAACCTATCAACACCATCAAACTTTTGACAGTGGGCAAAGACTCACAGTCGGTTTGTCAAAATACACCCATAGACACCATTCGGTATGCCACCACTGGCGCTACTGGTGTGAATATTACAGGATTGACTGGTGATTACAAATGGGACTGGACAAACGACATCATCACCATCACAGGAACACCTACGACACTTGGAAAACTGACATATAAGATTGACTTGATTGGGGGATGTGGGGTGGTTGATACAACTGGAACCATTACTGTTACTGGCCCTAACAGTCTCACGTTAACGTCGGGCAATAAAGACCAGAAATTGTGTGTCAATGATGTGCCCATTACAGATATAAAAATAGCTACCACAGGTGTAGCAGGAGCATCAGTAACTGGTCTGCCACCTGGTGTCACAGGTTCGTGGTCTGCCAATGTGTTTACCATCACAGGGAAACCAACACAAAGTGGTACGTTTCCCTACACCGTCTCCCAGACAGGTGGATGCCCAGGAAATACGGTGACAGGTGTGATAGAGGTTAAACCAACCAACACCATTTCACTCATTTCTGATTCTGACAGTATAACTGTTTGTATGGGTACTGCAATAAAAACCATTACTTACAAAACCACGGGTGCCACAGGTGCCAATATTACTGGGTTGCCCGCAGGAGTCACGGGTTCGTGGGCAGTTGTGGGATCGGACAGTGTTGTTACCATTACAGGAACACCCACAGTATTAGGAAAATCTACTTATACAGTTACATTATTAGGAGGTTGTGGAGTGGTGGATACTACAGGAACTATTACTGTAAATGAACTCAATAGTCTTACATTGACTTCGGGAAATGCTAATCAAAGTTTTTGTATTGGAAATCCATTAGCTACAATCACCTATGCTACCACTGGCGTACCTGATGCAACGCCTACAGGTCTGCCACCTGGTGTCACAGGTTCGTGGTTTGCCAATGTGCTTACCATCACTGGCAAACCCACTGTGGCAGGAAATTACCCCTATACGGTAAGTCAGACTGGAGGATGCGGACCAGTAAGTGTGAATGACACCATCCATGTGCTACCAAATAACACCATCAAACTTACTTCAGGTTCGGTCAGTCAAAGCATTTGTAAAGATTCCACAATCGTCAGCATTATTTATGCTACTACAGGAGCTACTGGAATAAATGACGATGGTGTGGATGGTGGTAATGGACTGCCTGTAGGCATGAATGCGAAATTTAGTGGAAATGCTACCTCAGGAACGATTACTATCAGTGGAAAAACTAGCACAGTGGGCACCTATAATTATACACTAACACTAACAGGTGGATGTGGAATAATTGACACCACAGGAACCATCACCGTGGATGACTCAAATTGGGCATCGCCAGCTTCCTCATCACCCAGATTGTGTATCAATACCATTTTGCCGACCATTACACATACCACCACAGGAGCCACGGGAATTGCTGGTGACGGAGCAGATGGTGCTAATGGTTTGCCCAAAGGAGTAGCTGCTAAGTGGAGTGGCAACACCATCACCATTGATGGAAAGCCCACAGAAAGTGGTGTGTTTAGGTACAAAATACCATTGATCGGTAAATGCGGTAATGCTTTCGCACAGGACTCCATCACCGTAGATCCTAATAACACTTCCCCATCGGTGGCACAACAGCGACTTTGTATGAATACTCCGCTTAATGCCATCACACATCCTACTACTGGTGCTAGTGGAATAGCCAGTGATGGTGTAGATGGTGCCAATGAATTACCACCTGGAGTGTCAGCTACGTGGAAGAATGATGTAGTGACCATCACAGGAAAACCTTCTAAAAATGGGATGTACAAATATGCTATTCCGCTTACTGGTGGATGTGGTGCGGACTCTGCCAGAGGAACCATCACCGTGGATACGCTTAACACCGTTGGGCCGATGAAAGGTACATCTCAGTCATGTATTCAAGTGCCTTTGGGTACAATTTCCCATCTGACAACTGGTGTGACTGGCATACAAAACGACGGAGTACCTGGAGCAAATGGTCTTCCTGCTGGTGTGAGTGCCACGTGGCGAAATGACAGCATCATTATTGGTGGTACTCCGTCAGCTTCTGGAACATTTCCATACAATGTTCCTGTGGTGGGAGGATGTGGCGGTGGAGTTGCTAGTGGAACCATAGTAATCAAGCCAGATAATACCATTACATTGTTTTCCAATGTAGGAACTGACAATCAAAGCCCCTGTATCAATCAACCCATCATCCACATTGTTTACAAAACTACAGGAGCCACAGGAGCCATCGTAAATGGATTACCTAATGGTGTTACTGGAGTTTGGTCGGTGAGTGGTGTGGATAGCATTGTTACTATTAGCGGTTCTCCAAGTGTGACTTCGATAACTCCTTTTCAGTATGATATTCAACTTATTGGTGGTTGTGGTAATGCCACTGCCAAAGGAACCATAGACGTAATATCATCCAATGTTATTACACTTACTAGTGGGTCTGGTTCTGACCAACAGCAAGTATGCGAAGGATATGCCATCGCTCCTATCACCTACACCACCAAAGGTGCTACAGGTGCTACCTTCAGTGGATTGCCTACGGGTGTGACTGGAACGTGGAGCAATAATCAAATCAGAATCTCAGGTGATCCTTCTCCAAGTAGTGCCGTGCCTTATACCTATACCATCACCCTCACGGGAGGTTGCGGTACGGTAGATACTACTGGGATCATTACCGTAACACCCATTCCTCTCCCTCCTACTGCTAATGGCTCAGCTAGCTTCTGTTCGTCCGACTATCCTACTGTCAAAGACCTACAAATGAAAGCAAATGTGGTGGGACAACACATCAAATGGTATGGCACACCTACTGGGGGAACACCTATCGACTCTAGTTTACATTTGATTTTAGGGAAAAGCACCTACTACGCCTCTCAAACCATCAACGGATGCGAAAGCGTGAACCGAACTCAAATAGATGCAATGGTCTATCAAGACCCTAAACCCACCATGCTA
>CAIUKZ010000405.1 GCA_903899865.1 uncultured Bacteroidales bacterium
AATTAAATCATCCTGGTTTAGTTCTTTTTTCCTCTGGCACCTCTGGTGATCCAAAGTGCGCTGTTCATGATTTTGTTAAATTATTAGCAAAGTTTCATGAAAGAAAACGTGCATTAAGGACGCTTAATTTTTTATTGTTTGATCATTGGGGGGGATTGAATACTATGTTTCATATATTATCAAATGGTGGAGTTGTAATTTCCTCTAAGGAGAGATCACCAGTAAATGTATGCAAACTGATTGAAAATTATAATATTGAACTTTTACCCTCTTCACCAACTTTTTTGAACCTTCTTTTATTGAGTGAGGTTTACCTAAATTATAATTTAAGTAGTTTGAGTATAATATCATATGGGACAGAGCCAATGCTTCCCGCTACTTTGGCAAAATTAAAAACAGTTTTCCCAGATGTAAAGCTTCTTCAAACCTATGGACTAATCGAAGTTGGAGTGTTAAAGACAAGTTCAAAAAGTAATGATTCCCTGTGGGTCAAACTAGGTGGAAACGGCTATGATTTGCGTGTTGTGGATGGTTTATTAGAAATTAAGGCAGAATCTGCGATGTTGGGTTATCTAAATTATGCTAGTCCTTTCACTGAAGATGGCTGGTTTAAAACTGGTGATGCAGTTGAAGTAGATGGCGAATATTTTAAAATTTTAGGTAGAAAATCTGAAATCATTAATGTTGGTGGAGAGAAAGTATTTCCAGTAGAAATAGAAAATGTAATTAATGAAGTTCAAAATGTTCTTGAGGTAATGGTATACGGAGAAAAAAACCCAATAACTGGCAATATTGTAGTTGCCAAAATTAGCCTTATTGAAGAGGAGGATAAAGCTGCTTTTATCAAAAGGTTAAAAAATCATTGTCGAACTAAGTTGGAGAATTTTAAGGTCCCAGTGAAGGTAGTTATTGACAATACTCCTCAATATGGTTCAAGACTTAAAAAAAATAGGGCACAATGAATAGGATAATTGGAAAGTCAATTAATTTAGAGTTAATTGTGAAAGATGATTTAGAATTAATCAGAAGTTGGCGCAACTCTGAAGAAGTTTCCAGATATATGCTATCTAATAGTTTTATCTCTAAGTTCGATCAAGAGCAATGGTTTAAAATGATATGTAAAAAAAAATATTATTTATATTGGATGATTTGTTTAAAAAATGGTGAAAAATTGGGAGTAGCTTACTTTAATACTATAGATGAAGAAAAAAAAATATTTGAACCAAGTTTATATTTAGGACAGTTGAGTTCTCGAAATTCCTTTTATGGGATTGAAGCTTATTATCAAATCTTAAATTTTGCTTTTGAGAAGTTAAAATTATCTGTTATATATGGCAAAGTGCTTTCAACGAATCATCCGGCAATTAAAATGAATAATCTATTTGGTTTTAAAATTGATAAAACTTCGCCTGAATCGTCTATTTTAAATGTAAAACTAGACTCAAAAGATTTTTATAATTGTAGTTTAGTAACCCATTTTAAAAGAAAAAAATAGATATATGTTCTTGGTCTTAATCTCATAATCAAAATTTCTATATTATGTTTAATTTTCTTTCAGCATTGATAGTTGCAGCGCATCCTGATGATGAAGTTCTTGGTTGTGGTGGAACAATCGCTAAAATGATTCAATGTGGTATTGATGTTCATATTTTTTTTCTAGCTGATGGGGTATATTCTAGAGAAAAAAGTAATGAATCTGATTTAAATGATGAATTAATTTTAAGAAGAAAAAGTGCTTTGAAAGCATGTAATATACTTGGGGTACAAAATGTAATTTTTGGGGACTTTCAAGACAATGAAATGGATAATTACTCTTTATTGACTATTACTCAAAGGCTAGAATCTGTAATTAGTGAATTTAAACCAGAAGCAATATTTACACATCATGTAGGAGATGTTAATATTGATCATCAGCTAACGCATAAGGCAGTTGTTACTGCATGTAGACCTCAAAAAGGTTGTTCTGTTAAATCTATTTTTACATTTGAGATACTTTCAAATACAGAATGGCAGATTCCAAGTAATAATTTAGCTTTCACTCCATCTTTTTTTGTTGATATAACTTCTACATTACAAATAAAAATCAAGGCACTAGAAGAGTATTCATTTGAAATGAGAGAGTGGCCACACCCGAGATCTATTAAAGGTTCACAAGTATTATCTAATTTAAGGGGAAGTACTATCGGTACTGATGCTGCAGAAGCTTTTATGGTTGGAAGAATTATAATCAAATAATTAAAAAATATGAAAAAGTTAATAGATATTCCAAGTATTTTTACATTGAGTAATAATCATGTATTTACTATTGCTGAAATTGGCATCAATCACGGCGGAAGTTTTGATTTATGTGCTAAAATGGTTGAAGCAGCAGCAAATTCTGGTGCTGATTCTGTAAAGCTTCAAATTGTAGATCCAAAATCAAGTTACGTTGAAGGAACAACATCTTATAAAGAGTTTTCAAACAAAGTATTATCAGAAGAAGAATTGATTTCATTAATGAAACTAGCAGATGATTTAGGAATTTTGTTATTTTCTACACCGGGTGATTTTGAAAGTTTAGATTTGATGCTAAGATTGAAAATGGGTATAATAAAAATATCTTCAGGTTTGATGAGTAATTTCCCTTTAATTGAAAAAGCCTCAAAATCAGGTTTACCTCTAATTATTTCAACCGGAATGGCATTGGAGCAAGAAATTGATAAGTTAGTTGAATCGGTGGTTTCTAATAACGCTTCTGGTTTAGCTCTTTTAAAGTGTACCGCATTATATCCT
>CAIUKZ010000406.1 GCA_903899865.1 uncultured Bacteroidales bacterium
AGGGATAGGGGTTAGAACTATCAGGAAGTGTTTACGGGAGATTGGATTGGATTTTGATAAAATTTGGGGAATTTTTATCACCCATAATCATGCAGATCATATCAAATCAGTGGGTGTGTTAGGTGAAAAACATCATATTCCGGTCTATAGCACAAAATTGGTGCATGAGGCAATTGAGAAGAGCTATTGGGTGAGTTCAAAATTGGTGGGTTCACGCCGTATTATTGAAAAATTGGAGACCGTTACTATTGGAGATTTTAATATTACTTCATTTCCAGTTTCACATGATTCGGTGGATAGTGTGGGTTACACCATTGAATATAAAGGACGCAAATTTATTTTTGTTACCGACCTCGGACATATAGATGAAGTGGTTGCTCACCAGATCGTTCAAGCCGACTACATTTTGTTGGAGTCTAACTACGATGAACAAATGTTAAGGGAGGGGAATTATCCCATTCAACTTCAAAACCGAATAACTGCCCCAACAGGACACTTGAGTAATGACCAAGCTGGTTGGTTTTTGGCAGAAAATTATCGTGAACATTGGAAGCATATTTTTTTATGCCATTTAAGCAGAGAAAATAATTTTCCTGAATTGGCGTATGCCACTGTGAGTAATTATCTGGAATCTAAGTCTATATCAGTTGGTGTAGATGTACAATTGATTACATTAGATCGCTTTTTGCCTTCTGAGTTGTTCGAACTCAATTAGGCAATGCATATTCTTAGAATTGAGAAATACTTATTATTCCAGACTATCCCATTTAAACCAACAAAAAACACCTAGTATCGACTATATTATGGCAAAAAAATTAGTAATAATTCCCACTTACAACGAAAAGGAAAATATTGAAAATATCATACGTGCAGTTTTTTCTCAGCCACTGACTTACGATGTGTTGATTATCGAAGATGGATCACCTGATGGAACAGCTTCTATTGTAAAGACACTACAAAATGAGTTTCCTGCTCGTCTATTTATGGTGGAACGCAAGGGAAAATTGGGCTTAGGAACTGCATACATTGTAGGTTTCAAATGGGCAATAGAACATAACTATGATTTTGTGTTTGAGATGGATGCCGATTTTTCTCACAATCCTGCTGACCTCAATAAATTATATGATGCCTGTGCCAATCAAGGTGCTGATGTAGCCATTGGTTCGCGCTACGTTAGTGGTGTGAATGTTGTCAATTGGCCCATTGGTAGGGTACTGATGTCTTACTTTGCCTCAAAATACGTCCGTTTTGTATTAGGACTCCAAATAGCTGATACCACTGCTGGCTTCAAATGTTATCGCAGACAAGTGCTCGATACCATTGATCTCGATAGTATTAGGTTTAAAGGTTATGCGTTTCAGATTGAGTTGAAATTTACAGCTCATCAGTGTGGGTTTATATTAAAAGAAGTGCCTATCATTTTTGTTAATCGCGAATTGGGTACCTCTAAAATGAGTGGCGGTATTTTTGGGGAAGCGTTTTTAGGGGTAGTGGAATTGAAAATTGCAAGTTGGTTCAAGAAATATCCTCAGAAAAGAGTAAACCCCTAACCTCCCGTTTATGACGGGACAAGCTCTGAAGGGGGACTTTTTTGACGTGTGCGGATGAATAGATTTTATGAAACGAATAGACAAGTACACCAATGAACTTTATAAACCAATAAACCAATAAACTGATAAACTGATAAACCGATAAACCGATGAACTGATGAACCCAATGAACCAATAAACCAAAACACATGAGTAAACAAATTATACGAAATGCAACCATTGTCAATGAACGGGAATCTTTTGTAGGATCAGTATTGATTGAGAATGACATCATTATACCCGTTCATAAAGGCAATGAATGGGTTGATGCGGGTCAGGATTGTTTAGAAATCGACGCAACAGGTTTGTTATTATTGCCTG
>CAIUKZ010000407.1 GCA_903899865.1 uncultured Bacteroidales bacterium
ATTTTTTAAAGTTTAAAATTTACTATTATGCGTACTTAACAATGATTGTTTTAAGAATCTTAGCTACTCGCTCAGCAGCATCAGTGGCCTTTTCAAGTTCAGACATCACCTCTTTCAATTTAATCAGTTCAATGCTATCCTTCTCTGTTTTAAACAAAGTAATGATAAATTCTTCATAAACATCATCTGCTTTGTTTTCGATAGCATGTAGTTCATTACAATACTGCTTAATCATCTTTGAATGATTCTTTAGTACATCTAACTCATCAATAGCATTGTTAATACTTACAGCAGCTTCTTTTATTAACTTCGCAAGCACCATAGCACTTTCGGGCAATTGCTTTGGATTATATAATACAATTCGTTTAGCACAACTATTCATGTAATCTATCACATCGTCGAGTCCATTTGCCAATTCATTGATATCTTCACGATCAAACGGGGTAATGAAAGTTGAATTCAAATCTTCAAACACCTGACTTAATAATCCATCCCCTTTTTTTTCTTGCTCTTTGATTTTCTTATAAAACTGTATTGCAGATTCATGATCACTATGCTGAGAAAGTTCTATCATTAGGTCAGAAGTAACCATTATTACATTAGCCATCTCTTTTAATACAGGAAAGAATTTTGGCTCTTTGGGAACCAATTTGTTTAATAATGAGTTCATCATAATTATTAATTAGCTAGTTTGTCAAATTTAAATTTCAGTCCACAAAGATACAAAAATCACATCAGCTAACTATTCACTAATTGCAATTTAATACTATTGTAACACATATAACAAATAAATACTTCTGCAATGACAATTTCTCAGAAACAATTTTCAGCCTCAATTGTTAGAAATTTAAGAATGAGATAAAACAGTTTGAGAACAACGAAGTCTGAGAAGTTCTTTTGGAATAAAGTGAAGAAAAATTTTTTTTGGAAAAGAAAAATTTATACTTTTGCAGTACTAATAATAATTACTAACAATAAAAAAATCAAATCATGGCTTACGTAATTTCAGAAGATTGTATTGCTTGCGGATCATGTATCAGCGAATGCCCAGTTGACGCTATAGCAGAAGGTGATATCTATGTGATTGACGCAGACGTTTGTACTGACTGCGGCACATGCGCTGATGTTTGTCCTTCAGAAGCAATCAGTCCAGTAGCATAATTGGACATCTAAAAAGTAAATAAACAAGTCCCTATTCAATCATTGAGTAGGGACTTGTTTTTTATGGCCTATAGCCAGAATTTTGGAGGATTTTTTGATAATTTGATTCCCGCATTAATGTCGGAAGATCAATCTCTGGATGTGATTGCATGTAGCTTTCAATGATTTGAAGCCCAATCCAAGTTCCCAATCTGCCTGGCGAATCTTGAGAGATTGGTGCCGTAAATGGTGCATCATTGAGATATTTGTGTATCAACTGCGAATCGGAAGAGAACAAATCCTTGTGATCAAGCATGGTAGCCCAAATATCTTTCTCAAACTTCAAACACCACTCCATTTGCTCAGGCTTATACCCCATGATACTAGCCTGGGTTTGATCGGGCATACACACAGACAGTAGGTACATCACTTTTCCTCTGAACAACATGTGTTCCAGCAATCTATCCTCATCGCTATTGATTATAAACATTCGAAACAATGTAGCTGAGACGATATCCGTAGCTACACATTCACGGCGCATATTATACAATAGATACTTATAAGAAATGTCTTTATAGGGAGGATAATCAGCTCCCAAATAAAAATCCGTTCCAACACCTATAAATTTATCTGTCATGAGCACCGACCGATTAAATCCTGACACGAAAAAATAAATTTCAGGCAATTTAGCTGTGGGGAAATAGTGCCGGATGTAGGTATAAGCATCTGAAATGGATTTCTCAATATCAGTGACATCAGAAAAAGTTTCCATGGTCTTTTTATTGACATTCGAAAATTGCTTATCTACACTGAATTGACGAAATAGGCTATCTATTTTCGACGTATCTGAAGCCTGAATATCAAGAATTTGAGAGGTGTACACGGGCAGAAACTCTGGATATTGCTTGTAAAGCTCTTTGATGGCATTGGGGTTTTTGCTATCCAACTGAATTAAGGCTTGATCAAAACGCTTGATTTTCACTTCTATTCTGCTTTCTGATGTTTTGATTTTAAACCTAGATTTATCTCTGCATCCAGTCAGTGCGAGAACAATGTAACAGGCTAAAAGTAAGTGGTTGGTTTTAACTTGCATAAATAAATTGTATTTAAAAACATGAGGCGTATCATGCGAAGCCAAAACCCTGCAACATACGCCTCGTATCAATAAGATAATAATAGTTTACTTTTTTCGAGCACTCATGGCTTTTTGTTGCTCTTGTTGCATTTTCTCAAGCCTTTCCATAAAACCGCCTTTTTTGAGAGGTTTCTTTGCATTGCTGTTGCGTTTGGCGTGAAGTTGTGCTAGCAATTTTTTCTCGTCAACCCATGCACGTATTGCATAAGTTTGAATGAGTGTAATCATCGTAGACACGAAATAGTAATAACTCAATCCTGAAGCGTAGCTGTTGAAAATAAACATAAACATCAATGGCA
>CAIUKZ010000408.1 GCA_903899865.1 uncultured Bacteroidales bacterium
ACAGGCGTATTCGGTATGCCAGGTGTGTCAGGTGTAGGCATATCTTTCGGCGCCGATCGAATCTATGATGTGTTGAATCAATTGAATCTTTATCCTGAAACCTCAATTGAACAAACGCGTGTTTTATTTGTTTGTTTTGGAGATAAGGAGTTGGTTTACAGTCTTCCATGGTTGCGGGCATTGAGAGACAAAGGCGTGAACGCAGAAGTGTATCCAGAGCCAGCAAAGATGAAAAAGCAAATGAGCTATGCCGACGATAAAAAAATTCCTTATGTGGCAATTGTTGGTGAGTCGGAGATGGCAGAGCAAAAAGTAATGCTTAAAGATATGAAGACTGGACAACAAGGCATGAAATCGTTGGACGAATTGATTAATATCATCTGTTTATAATTCTATCGAGTCTCTAGAGCAAGGAGGCAGCGAGTTGATTTTGATTTTGTGTCTGGCTGTCATTTTTTTATTGGAAAAGCATTTATCTAGGTGTTAATTTGAACGCTGTAAAGATAAAATATCTGATTATCAGTATTAAATAATCTTAAATTTTAGTGTTTTTGAAAATTCAACAAATATGTAATACTAATGTAATCAATGATTTATCTTTTTAGTCGTTTATGGACTAGTATTTAACATTTTTAATTGGACGATTTTCGTTTTATCTTGCACGCGCAAAACCTTATTTTCACGTAAGTTAACCAATCACACGAATCTCTAATACTACAATCATCATGAAAAAACATGTATTCTTTCTGCCTACATTTGTAGCATTTTTGGTCTTGAGTATAAATATGTTAGATGCTCAAGGAGTGCAAAAAGGGCGGGGTCACCGGGAGTGGGATTATGACGCCAACTCGGGGCAAGCTCCTACTTTTGATGCTAATGGGCATGTGAAGAAATTTAGAGGTTATGCAAACAACACTTCTACCCCAGAACAAACAGCAGCATCGAGTTCAGGAGCTAGCAATAGACAGGCTAGTGCCCCAAAAAAGTATAAGGATGTAGATGATGCATTTGCCCAAGTAGCCAATAGAAGTAGAGCCAATGGCGCTGTAAGTCCTACTAGCAACAGGTATGTTGCTCCTAGACCAGTGACATTCAGCTCACAATCAGGGTTGGCACAAACGTCTTATGAGCGAAAACGTGTAGATCCATCTCCAAAAACGGATGTTTTGTATGCCAATAATGGATTGGTGAAAGGCAAGGTTACATTGGGTGTGGGTGACAACAAAGTGTCTGGGTCACAAGCAGCTACTCGTCCAGCCGCAACCGCCAAGCCAAAGGCAAAACCGTCTAACTCTTCAACCATCGATAGCCCACGTTTTTAAAACTGGAAAAATAAATATTGAAACAACCAGCAGCTCAATGAACTGTTGGTTGTTTTTTTTGTTTACAGTAGCTGAAGTATTTCGCAGTGTATGGGTTAACCCAAATGAGACATTATAAAGGAGGAAACAACGAACAAATGATACGAGTGGTATTACTTGCTTTTTGTTACCTAGATTTGTGTATGGTTTCAGATAACGGCATACAACTAACTTGTGGTAATTGAGTAGAACCATTTTAACGATAAATTTTTTTTGCGTACTTTTGTGTTGCAAAAAATAAAATCAAAAAACAAAATATTATGTTTCCAGTATCAGAACGATTGGCGGCTTTGTCTCCTTCCGAAACGCTTGCCATGTCGCAAAAAAGCAATGAATTAAAGGCACAGGGTTTCGACGTGATTAATCTAAGTGTGGGTGAGCCAGATTTTAATACCCCTAATCACATCAAGGAGGCTGCCAAACAAGCCGTTGATAATAATTTTTCGTTTTATTCACCCGTGCCAGGCTACCCAGCGTTGCGCAACGCTATTTGTGCAAAGTTGAAGACGGATAATGGATTGGAGTATCAAGCAGAACGAATAGTTTGTTCCAACGGTGCTAAACAGTCGGTTTGTAATGTTATTCTGGCTATCATTGGCAAGGGTGATGAAGTAATAATTCCAGCACCATATTGGGTGAGTTATCCAGAAATGGTAAAGTTGGCAGATGGCGTGAGCGTAGTAATTTCGGCAGGCATTGATCAAGATTTTAAAATTACTCCTGCGCAATTGGAAGCAGCTATTACTCCAAAGACTAAGGCAATAGTGTTATGTTCACCATCCAACCCAACTGGCAGTGTCTATACTCGAGAAGAACTCAAACAATTGGCGGATGTACTTGCAAAACACCCTCAAATATACATCCTGTCAGACGAGATATATGAGCACATTAACTATCAGGGTCAACATGAAAGTATTGCTCAGTTTGATAACGTTCGTGAACGTGTAGTAATTATTAATGGAGTTTCTAAAGGCTATGCCATGACAGGATGGCGCATCGGCTGGATTGCTGCTCCTAAATGGATAGCGTCTGCTTGTAACACCCTACAAGGGCAATATACTTCAGGCCCTTGCTCAGTAGCACAAAAGGCTGCAGAAGCCGCCTACACTGGCGATCAATCATGTATCGCTGAGATGCGTATTGCATTTGAGCGTCGTAGAGACTTGGTAGTGGGACTGGCACGTCAGATTCCAGGTTTGAAAGTTAATAATCCAGGTGGAGCATTTTATATTTTTCCTGATTGTAGTTCGTATTATGGCAAATCGGTAAATGGAAAAGTGATAGCGAATGCTTCCGATTTATCCATGTATCTGCTGGAGGAAGCACATGTGGCATGCGTTGGTGGAGGGGCATTTGGTGCACCTGAGTGCATCCGTCTTTCGTACGCTACATCGGATGAAAACATTGTCAAGGCACTTGGCTGGATTAAGACAGCGTTGGAGAAACTCAAATAGTTTTTCTCCTGTCTTCTCTTATAATTGTCCAATAAAAAATGGTTTACTCATATACTGTTGAGTAAACCATTTTTTTATTGGACTTGCTTGATGAATGCCTCCCAGTCCATGTTCCAAGGGTCTGTTTTACGATCAGGAGCAATGTCGCTATGACGAAGAATGAATTCTATGGGGTAGCGTTTTTTCAGTGCTTTAACCAGTTTTACTAAGGCGGTTATTTGAAGGTCAGTGGGCGATTCGTCAAATGAAGTTAGAATTTCTATGCCTATTGATGTGCTATTGATGTTTGATTTTCCATTGGGGAGCTTGCTTTTCCCAGCATGAAATGCCACATTGGACTCGTCGGTAAGACGATAGATGCATCCATCCCTAGCTATCACGTAATGTGAACTTACGCGATAGATGGCAAATTGTTTGATAACTAAGTCAATGTCATATTTTTCCCCACCCATGTTGTTGAATACCGAATGAATGATGATGTTGGTGATGGGTCTGTTGGTTGCAGGATGATATCCAAAATTGACTTTCTTATCAATTATTTGCAAATCTGATTGACACCAACCTTTGCTACAAAGGAGGAGTAATGTGAATATTGCAAGTGTTTTTAACGGCGAACTCTTCATTAGAGATATAAATTACATAAACAAATCATTGAGATATAGCCACACAATGTAGCGAAATAATTTTCCAACAAACATGGATAAAGCTACCACCCACCATCGACACCTGAAGAAACCCGATGCTACAGCTATGATGTCGCCTATGCCTGGGAGAAAGGTGAAGAACGCCATCCAGTCACCATATCGCTGTATGGTGTTGGTGAATTTGTCAATTCTTTCCTTTTTTATCCGAAAGTACTTTTCTATCCAATCGATTTTTCCTAACAGGCCAAGATAGTAGCAAGTCATGCCACCAGCCCAGTTGCCCAATGTAGCAACAATTACACATGTCCAAGCATTCATCCCGCTGAAAATCATCACCGAGAAAACAATTTCTGAGCTAAATGGCAATATAGTCGCTGCCAAAAATGCCGCTAGGAAAAGCCCAAAATATCCAAGACTTATCAGACTTATCATAGGTGAAATGGTTGGTGATAGATATTGGGGTACACAGGTTGCTAAGGTGTTATTTCTGTAGGTTAAGTCATTGAATCAAAACTTTACTATTTGGAAAGAGCGAATACAATATTAGTAAGTGTAAATACTATGAATACAATGGAGTAAAAGTCATTTTGTTTAAGGGTGAATGGATGAGACACGATAATAGCATATAAAAGCGCTATAATTGGTAAAAATCCAACATGGGTATGAACAAAAAACAAGGCGAATGAAGAGACAGAGATAAATAATAAGAGTAAAAAATTCAGTTTTACTCTTGTGTGTGTAGCATCCGCTCTGGAATTGGAATAAAGCCCCACTATGCATATTAGGAATGTTAGGGTCATTAATCCAATATACGTCAAACTGCGTAATGTGTAGTGATTCAAGTCAAAATCGATGTTGTAGCTAAAGTTGAATAGTTGGTCGAATGTGATATCGGGTAGAAAATAATACGCCCCAACGACATAGAAAATCATAGGTGTAAGAATGCCAAATACAGATGCTAAAAAGGTGCGTAAAGACAAGCTTTGAAACATGCCAAATCCTATCCAAATAATGGGAACAACCATGATTAGGTTGTTGATTAAAATACAACCAATCCCGATCAATAGGCAGCCCATATAGGCCAACTCGACACCCATTGGATTGCGATACATGTCCAAAAAGTAAAATAATGACAAGAGAAATAATGTCACAGTAATATCAGAAACATCCGCCAAATGTGTGTTAGACCAAGTGCACTGTAGTAGGACGAAAATTAGGATAGGGAGAAAGGTGCGAGTCCGAATGATGGTAAATTTGTTGTTTAGCTGCGTGAGTAGAAATGCATTGGCCAGTGTAAAAGCGATGCTAATAAGATTTGAAATTCCTACGTTGTTCAGGAAATCCCATTGGTAGTTGCCCTGCTCTAAAA
>CAIUKZ010000409.1 GCA_903899865.1 uncultured Bacteroidales bacterium
TTCTTCAAAACATTTAAAAAAACAGGTTTTTTAAATTTCACAAGAGACCATGTTCAATTAAACTTAGATACAGGAGAGGAGGATGTTTATAAATTTGATAAATCTTTACAAATGTTAGTAATATACACATGTTATGAAGGATATGAAAGTAATATCAATATCTTACTTAACAGGGTTTTCAGACCTTTTACGATTATATTTGATACAGAGGGTGGAGGTGCAGATGGAATTGGATCAATTTATATAGAACAAAATGGAAAGAAACTGAAGTACAATATTTTGTATGAAAAAAATTGTGATGATGAATTAATCCGATTAAAGTCTGATATTGAAGCTAATGGTGGAAAATTTGTTATTCTGAGAAGCTACATTGACATATTTAAATCAAGGTTAAAGTTGAAATTTTGAGCCTTTGTTCGTCGTAGGGTATTTCGCGGTTTGTTCCGCATTCTAAGACATAAGCAAGCAGTAGGCACGAGAAATCCTGTCTTTTGCTGTTTGAAAAATCAGTATATTTGCTTCGAATATTAAAAGCAGGATTTTTTATTTTAGCCGCGACGTAGGCTGGAGCCATACGCCGAACATCTATAAAATTCACGTTATGGGGAAACGGTGGGATGAATTCTGCTGATTTTGGTAGTTGGCGACCTGTGAGAAAATGGCTTCATACTATTACTTCAAAACAAGAATTATCATAATTTTGAAAAAATAAAATCATAGTACTAATTAAATAATGAGTAACACAAGAATATCGATTCGTTTCTTTGACGACCGTGAAGTCAGAGCCATTTGTGATGAAGAAAATGCCAAGTGGTTAGTGATACTACCCAGTTGAAAATTCTTGCTCCGGACGGGAAAAGGCGTTTTGCTGATATGTTGGATTACAATGGCATAATTGCATTGGGTAAATTATCAAAACAGTCAAATTTTCAATCTTATTCCTAAGGAATCTTTTGGTGATAAACTAGACGAATTTAAGGATTTAGGGAAAATGAAAGGTATAAAAGCCAAACTAAAAAAGTAAACAACAAAACCTCGATCCTAGTAAGCTCCGCTATCGTGGAGGGAAATGTTTTGAAAATGAACTGCGATTGCTGCTAGAAGAACAAGACGTAGAGATAGATGAGAGATTTTTCCGTGATATTCAACCCCTTCGGGCCTAAGTGGTTAGGGTGTTTTCAATCCTCCGGCTTCACCGGAGGTTATGCACATATAGTCCTTTCAGGACACGAGAATCTCAGTTCCCTGAAAGGGGACAATATGAGTAACCGTGGGTAAAGCCCACGGATATGAGTGCAGTCCGCAGATATGGGCGCATCCCACAGGTAAAGTTGTTCGGAGACCTTCCAAACTTCGTCATGCAAGAAGCCGACCTCTGGCTGACATATTAACAGCAAAAGGCACGAGAAATCGTGTCTTTTGCTGTTAGAAAAATGAGTATATTTGCAATATAATTCCCATACAACATTGGAAAAACTCAAAATAACAGAAATGAACCGACTCTCAGCAGAAGAGTTTCAGGTTCAACCCAAGACCCCATTAGTAGTCGTTCTCGATAATGTGAGGAGCATGCACAATGTAGGTTCGGTATTTCGCACAGCCGATGCATTTTTGGTTGAGGCAGTTTATCTCTGTGGGATAACCTGCTGCCCTCCACATGCCGAGATTCATAAAACAGCCCTCGGAGCCGAAAATACGGTAGAGTGGAAATATTTTGAACATGCTCTGGATGCTGTCAACTCACTCCGAAATGAGGGGTACACTGTCCTTGCCATTGAGCAAGCCAAAGGAAGCACGCTATTACCAGACCTGAAAGTAAACCCCGAAGCAAAATACGCCGTAGTACTGGGCAATGAAGTGAAAGGAGTACAACAAGCAGTGGTAGATGCCTGCCACGGATGTGTAGAAATTCCACAATTCGGCACCAAGCATTCGCTCAATGTCAGTGTCACAGGCGGTATCATTATCTGGGAAATGTTTAGAAAATTGCAGGGAGTTTGATATTTAAATAGCAGGTCAAATAGAATGTGTTTATTTCAATTGCCGTCCCAATTATGGGGCGGAAAGAATGTTCAATATTCACAGGGCTTTAGCCAAATTTTATCATGGTTCGGCTAAAGCCAATATCTTATTTTACCTATCTATCCGGCCCATAAATGAGCCGGCTATTGAGACTTAATTTTGAATTATTTACGATAACATTTTAAATGATTATCCGCATAATGACTTGTTGACAGATAAGCATCCTGGAACGGACCGACCTTGTCCGGTGAGCCGAAAAACAAGTGAGGTAGGCGGTTAAAAATCGTCCTGTTTGAATCCAGTCGTATTTCGACGGGATGAGTTTGGACGATTTGAGCCTGCCGAGCGCTAGTTTTTCGAGTGAAGCGGGCACAGTCTTGACCTTTTTTGCTTACTTTTTTGTGTCAAGACAAAAAAGTAAGTGGGGTTGAGGGGCAAAGCCCAGTCATGTTCGGAAGATTAAACAGCTGAAGTTCAA
>CAIUKZ010000410.1 GCA_903899865.1 uncultured Bacteroidales bacterium
AGAGAATGTGGATACAGACCAAATCATCCCTGCTCGCTTTTTGAAAGCTACATCAAAAGACGGTTTTGGAGATAATCTTTTTCGTGATTGGCGTTATGATAAGAATGACCAACCGATTGCTAGTTTCGTGTTAAACAATCCGACTTACAAGGGTGAAATCCTTGTGGCTGGTAAGAACTTCGGTTCAGGATCTAGTCGTGAGCATGCCGCTTGGGCTATTGCTGGATACGGTTTTAAAGTAGTGGTGTCTAGTTTCTTTGCTGATATTTTTAAGAATAATGCCATGAACAACTTTGTATTGCCAGTGGTAGTGTCTGAGGATTTTTTGGCTGAGATTTTTGACGGGGTCAATGCTAATCCGGCAATAACTCTTACTATCAATCTTGAGGAGCAAATCATAACGAATAATTCTAACGGAAAGTCAGAGTCATTTCAAATCAATCCTTACAAAAAAGAATGTTTTGTGAAAGGATTGGATGATATTGATTATTTGATTAGCAAAAAGGATATGATAGAGCGTTACGAAATAGCACGAGTGTAATGCTTAGTGGTTTACGCAACATTTGATAATTATTCTTTGAGCTTAAAAATGTCATCTTAGTAGCTGCATTTTTAATTGTTTTTGAATTTCATTTCTTCTAACTTGTGTTTTTTTTCACTCGTAACCTAAAAGTTTATGATAGAAATAATGGATACTACACTCCGTGATGGAGAGCAAACATCCGGAGTGTCATTTGGATCTCAAGAAAAGTTAAGCATTGCTCGACTGCTCCTTGAGGAATTGGGTGTGGATAGGATTGAAATAGCATCTGCCCGTGTTTCAGAAGGCGAATTTAATACGGTTTCTAAAGTCACCCAATGGGCTGATGCTCATGGTTGGCTAGAAAAGGTAGAAGTGCTTGGATTTGTAGATGACTGCGTTTCACTTAATTGGATAAAGAATGCAGGTGGAAAGGTGTTGAATTTGCTATGTAAAGGTTCGCTCAATCACTGTACTTATCAACTCAACAAAACCCTCGAACAGCATGTTGCCGATGTAAAGAAAGTGCTTGCCAATGCTCGCGAAATGGGCATTACAGTCAATGTATATTTGGAAGATTGGTCTAATGGCATGCGTACTTCTGAACAATACGTGTATGACCTGATGGATGCACTCAAGGGTGAGTCCATTCGTAGGTATATGTTGCCTGATACATTGGGAATACTCAATCCCACAGAGACTTATGATTTCTGTAATCGGATGGTAAATCGTTATCCAGGGTTTCATTTTGATTTTCATGCACACAACGACTATGACATGGCTGTTGCCAATGTGTTTGAAGCCGTAAAAGCAGGGGTGAAAGGCGTACATGTAACCATCAATGGCTTAGGCGAACGTGCAGGTAATGCACCTTTGTCAAGTGTGATACCCATGTTGCACGATCACCTGAGCATGGAAACAGACTTGTTTGAGAATAAAATCAACTCCGTGAGTCGAGTTGTGGAGACCTATTCAGGTATTCGTATTCCTCACAACAAACCTGTGATAGGCGAAAGTGTGTTTACACAAGTAGCAGGCGTTCATGCCGATGGTGACAATAAAAAAAATCTGTACTATAATGATTTGTTGCCTGAGCGTTTTGGACGTATGCGTGAATATGCACTTGGCAAAACATCGGGAAAGGCAAATATTCTTAAGAATCTTCAACACTTAGGCATTGAACTGGACGAGGAGATTACTCAGAAAGTGACTGCCCGTGTCATCGAATTGGGGGACAAGAAGCAAACAGTCACCTTGGACGAACTACCATATATTGTGTCGGATGTGATGAACAATGAACAATTGGTAGAACAAAACATCAAGTTGCTCAACTATTCGTTGTCGGTAAGCTCTGACAGTAGGCCGTTTGCAAGCATCAAGATGGAAATTGATGGGACGGTCTATGAAGAATCCGCTTACGGTGAAGGTCAGTATAATGCCGTGTCACGGGCTATGTGGAAAATCTATAAACCATTAAATAAGCAAGCCCCCGAACTCTTGGACTATGTGGTCGTAATTCCACTGGGTGGTAAAACCAATGCATTGGTACAAACCATCATTACTTGGAAGTTTAAAGATCGTGTTTTCAAAACCCGTGGACTGGACGGCGACCAGGCAGTAGCTGCCATTCAGGCTACCATCAAAATGCTGAATATCATTGATAAGATGTGAAACAGACAAAGGTCTGAAGTCAAAAGACAAAAGTCAAAAGTCTGAGGACAAAAGACAAAAGACTCAAGACAATTGACTTATAAGATGTAAGAGACTTTCGTCTTTCGACCTTTGACCTTCGACATAAAAAACAAAATATTAATTGTTAATTATTAATTATTAATTACACGAATGAGTACTTCTAAAACATTAAACATTGCCGTGTTACCGGGCGACGGTATCGGTCCAGAGATTGTAGAACAAGCATTGAACGTAACCAAAGCCGTTTGTGAGAAATTTGGTCATACGCTTACTTATGAATATGCCATAGTAGGTGCGTGTGCCATCGACCAAGTGGGTGAGCCTTATCCAAAGGCAACACACGAACTGTGTATGAAATCAGATGCAGTGCTTTTTGGTGCTATCGGTGATCCTAAATACGATAACAACCCTGCCGCCAAAGTGCGTCCAGAACAAGGACTGCTCAAAATGCGCAAAGACCTTGGCTTGTATGCCAATATCCGCCCTGTGACTACTTTTCCATCGTTGATACACAAGTCGCCATTGCGTGCTGACTTGGTGGAGGGCGCTGACTTTATGTGCATCCGCGAGTTGACTGGTGGTATGTATTTTGGTCGTCCACAAGGTCGTGCGGAAGATGGCAATACTGCTTATGACACCTGTATTTACACTCGTGAGGAAGTGGAACGCATCCTTCACCTAGCTTATAAATATGCTGGTCAACGCAACAAAAAAGTAACCATCGTGGATAAAGCTAACGTGCTGGCTACTTCTCGCCTTTGGCGTCAGATAGGTCAAGAGATAGCACCACAATACCCAGATATTGAAACCGAATTTATGTTTGTGGACAATGCCGCCATGCGCATCATCCAATGGCCAAAGAGCTTTGATGTGTTGGTGACCGAAAATCTGTTTGGTGATATCCTTACCGACGAAGCTTCGGTGATTACTGGTTCATTGGGTATGCTTCCATCTGCATCAGTAGGTATTCACACTTCGGTGTTCGAGCCTATTCACGGTTCGTACCCACAAGCTGCAGGTAAAAACATAGCCAATCCACTAGCTACCATTCTTTCTGCAGCGCTAATGTTTGAATACGCATTTGGCATGACCGAAGAAGGTGCCGTTATCCGCAATGCCGTGACAGCAAGCATGGACGCTGGTGTAGTGACCGAAGACATTGCCGATGGTGGTAAAGCCTATTCCACCTCAGAAGTGGGCGAATGGATAGTAAAATATATCGCCAAATAATATAGAAGAATAAAATTAACGGAAAGCCCGATGGATGAATGTCTGTCGGGCTTTTTTAT
>CAIUKZ010000411.1 GCA_903899865.1 uncultured Bacteroidales bacterium
CAAAACAGATTCACTTAAGCAACACATTTGCTTACATTATTTTGACGCGTATGGTTTTAATCTTTTATGACAACCAATTTCACTACGTATTCATCAAATTCAATATCTGTAGCATCCTTCAAACCTGCCTCGCAAACCACCGAGTTAGCTAATGTCTGTGTAGCAATATAGGCAGCATAATCATTCACCGCAGCTTGTACTTCGTCATTACCTTCTATCTTGACGGTGATTCTATCCACGATTTCCAATCCACTTGACTTACGGATGTTTTGAATCCTATTCACCAACTCACGGGCAATTCCTTCTCGCAGCAATTCTTCGGTCACAGTAATATCCAATGCCACAGTCAGTTTACCTTCATTAGCCACCAACCATCCTGGCATATCTTCGGTGATAATCTCTACATCCTCCGTAGTCAGAAGCACTTCGCCACTGGCAAGTGACAAGGTGTATTCACCATCCTTCTCAATGGCTGCAATTTCCGACTTCCCGAATGAAGTCATAGCTTGTGCTATTTCCTTCATTTGCTGACCATATTTTTTACCCAATGTTTTGAAGTTGGGTTTGATTTTCTTCACCAGGTTTTCCATATCGGCATCGGCTGGAATGACCTCCAGCTCTTTGATATTAACCTCAGCTTTAATCAAGTCTGCTATGTAGTTGATTTGATTAAATGTGATTTCATCAGGTGCTGGAATGACAGCTTTGGTAAGTGGCTGACGAACTTTTTTGTCCGCCTTCCGACGAAGTGCCAATATCATGGAAGATGCCTGCTGTGCCAGTTGCATACACGCTTCCAAATTACTGTCTATCAACGACTCATCGTAGCCAGGAAAATCGGTTAAGTGCACAGATTCACTCGCATCCTTACCAGTCACCGCATTCAAGTCCAAGAACAGACGGTCGGCAAAAAATGGCGCAATCGGAGCCATCAGTTTAGCCACTGTATCCAAGCAAGTGTAGAGAGTTTGATAGGCCGAAATTTTATCTGCATCATATTCACCTCCCCAGTAGCGTTTGCGGTTGAGGCGCACATACCAGTTGCTCAGGTTTTCACCCACAAAGTCGGAAATAGCACGTCCTGCGCGTGTAGGCTCAAAAGCTTCATAGTGCTCACCCACTTCTTTGACCAAAGTGTTCAATAGCGAAATAATCCAACGGTCAATTTCCGGACGTTCAACTACTGGAATTTCTGCCTCAGAATAATTGAAATTATCTACATTGGCATAAAGTGAGAAGAAAGAATAGGTGTTATAAAGCGTCCCAAAGAATTTCCGACGTACCTCATCCACGCCTTCGATATCAAATTTCAAATTGTCCCATGGCGAGGCATTGGTCATCATGTACCAGCGAAGCGGATCCGAACCAAATTTTTCGATGGTGCTGAATGGATCTACTCCATTGCCCAATCGTTTTGACATCTTATTGCCGTTCTTATCAAGCACCAACCCATTGGAAATAACGCTTTTAAACGCTACCGAGCCACGCACCATGGTGCTGATAGCGTGGAGCGTAAAGAACCAACCACGAGTTTGATCCACACCTTCGGAAATAAAGTCGGCGGGGAAGCCCCCTAAATCGGACAGGCTAAACGGATAATGCACTTGTGCATAAGGCATAGCACCCGAGTCAAACCACACATCTATCAAATCCAGTTCGCGCTTCATGACTTTGCCAAATGGAGAAACTAGAATGATGCCATCGACATAAGGACGGTGAAGATCAATATTTTCTACTGAATAGTTCTCTGCAGAAAGGTCGCCAACTTTGAATTTCTTATACGGATTTTCGGTCATCAAGCCTGCCGAAATCGATTTTTCTATTTCACCCATCAGCTCTTCCAGTGAACCGATGCAAATTTCTTCTGTACCGTCTTCCGAGCGCCAAATAGGAAGTGGAGTTCCCCAGTAACGACTGCGGGACAGGTTCCAATCCTGCAGGTTTTCAAGCCATTTACCAAAACGACCAGTACCCGTGGATTGTGGTTTCCAATTGATGGTATCGTTGAGTGCCATCATCTCTTCACGGCAAGCGGTAGTGCGAATAAACCAGCTGTCCAATGGATAGTAAAGCACGGGTTTATCGGTTCTCCAGCAATGCGGATAGGTGTGAGAATGTTTTTCAATCTTAAATGCCAAACCTTGTTGTTTCAACATCACACAAATATCAACATCCAATGTAGCATCAGCTTCTGACAGACTGCTATCGTATGCATTTTTTACAAATCTGCCTGCAAATTCTTTGTAAAGGTCTGTATCGACATTATTGGTTACAAAGTCAGTGCTTAGGTCTTCAATTTTGAAGAATTTACCACTTCTGTCCACCATGGGCTGACGGTTGCCGTCTTTATCCACCAGCAGCATAGGAGCTATGCCATGCTGTTTTGCCACGCGGTCATCATCCGCACCAAAAGTTGGCGCAATATGTACGATACCCGTTCCATCATCAGTTGTCACAAAATCACCCGTGATCACTCTGAAAGCTTCGCCATCAGGCTCTACCCAAGGGATAAGTTGCTCGTATTCTATTCCAGCGAGGTCAGCACCTTTTATTTCTCCAAGCACTCTGTAAGGGATGTTCTTATCGCCTGGTTTGTAATCATCAAAACTCAACTCTTCATTTTTTGGGTTGAAATGATTACTAAGCAAGTCTTTTGCCAAAATGAATTTTGCAGGAGTGCCCAGATAAGGATTGAACGAATCTACAAGCAAGTAGGTGATATTTGGTCCAACACAAAGAGCTGTATTTGAAGGTAGTGTCCAAGGTGTTGTAGTCCATGCTAGAAAATACAGCTCATTAACTCCTGCTTTTTCAAAAAGAAATTCAGATTTATCATTCCTCTTAACTTTAAATTGAACTGTTGCTGTAGTATCTTTCACATCGCGGTAGCAACCAGGTTGGTTGAGTTCGTGAGTAGAAAGTCCTGTGCCTGCTGCAGGTGAGTAGGGCTGAATGGTGTAACCTTTATAAAGTAATCCTTTGTTGTACAGCTGTTTCAGCAACCACCACAGGGATTCGATGTATTTATTGTCGTAGGTGATGTAAGGGTCGTTCATGTCCACCCAGTAGCCCATTTTTTCGGTGAGGTCTTCCCACTCTTTGGTATATTTGAGCACATCTTTGCGGCAAGCGGCATTGTACTCATCCACCGATATCTTTTTGCCGATATCTTCTTTGGTAATGCCCAATGCTTTCTCCACGCCCAGTTCCACTGGCAATCCGTGGGTATCCCATCCTGCTTTGCGCTTCACCTGAAAGCCTTGCATGGTCTTGTAACGGCAAAACACATCCTTTATGGTGCGTCCCATCACGTGGTGAATGCCCGGCATACCATTGGCAGAGGGTGGCCCCTCGTAAAACACAAAAGACGGTTTCCCCTCACGAGTAGCGATACTCTTATGGAAAATATCCTGTTCGCTCCATTGCGACAGGATTTCTTTATTTATATCCGAAAGATTGAGACCTGAGTATTCCTTAAACTTTTTCATCGCACCTATATACTTGATATTCTGTTGATTTTATTGAGGCGCAAAGTTACAAAAAAATACGGAAAGGCTAAAAGGAGAGAAGAAAGAAATGAAAGCCGAGATTATCAAATATCACACAAAAAAGCCCAACCACTAACGGGCTGGGCTTTAAAAGAAAAGAATCTAATCCCTATTGTTTTGTAAAAACCTCGGTAGCATCACCTTCTGAGATTGTAATAGTTTTACCCTTAATAATGCCTGTAAAATAGTCTGTCTTTGTTTGACCTTCATCAGTATAAGACTGAGTAAAAGTAATAGTACTTTTACTTACGGTATAGGTCACGTTAATATCTACTTTTCTTACGGCAGATTCTTCTTTCAGTTTTGTCCATCCTTCCACTGCAGTAGTAGTGATAAACTTCAGGTCAACATATTCAACTTCATTATTACCTTCGGGAAAAGAAGTACGTCTCCAAGTAGTACCTTTTAAGTTGTTTGGATTAGTGTAATCAGTTGTACAAGAGAAAGTAATGATTGCTACTAAAGCAATAATAAATGGAACCAATTTTCTTAGATTTTTCATACTTTTGTTTTTGTTAGAAAAATTATTTAATTTGAATATACTTTCTTTCAAGGTCATTACTACACCATCACATTTACCTATATACTTGATATTCTGTTGATTTTATTGAGGCGCAAAGTTACAAAAAATACGGAAAGGCTAAAAGCGGAAAGCAAGAAAATGCCCTAACAAAAGGAAAGAGGTTGTCACCGAATGAATCGAGACAACCTCTTGAATTAGCCTTTAGAGAAAAATTAGCTACGAACACCTACAAGACCGTTGCTTTCAAGGCGCAAAGCCGTAGCCTTTAATGATTGCAAAGAAGTATTCAGCAGTTCTAACTCGCCACTCAACACTGACAAGTCATAAGCAGTACCTTCAACCATGGTATGTTGATAATCTGCAAATTGAGCTGCAAGATTTTTCCATCCTGACAAAAGGAAGTTTTCTTCACTTATCAATGACTTAGCATTTGAATCTATCAATTCCATGGATTGACACACTTCGAAAAGTGAAGCATACATGATGGTGTCTTTTGATTGTTCAACCAAGAGTTTTTGATATTCTCCAAATGATTTTTTCCACTCAGCGCTGGCTTCATTTTGTTCTTTGATATCGTCTTTAATCATATCGATAGATGCTTCGATAACTTTTTCTGACGCTTCGTTACCTTCTTCTCCGCCGCCGCCTTCGCCACCTTCGCCACCTTCACCTGAAGAAGCGAAAATCTCAATTACCACTACCACCGTAATGATCAATACGCCAAGCCCTTGTTTGAGAGCTCCCCTTGCATTGGTTTCATTATCTTTGGTCATAGTTGCTTTTAAGTCAGCAATTTGAGTTTCCAGAGTCTTTAAAATCCCAGTATCGCCACCCATATCACTTTGAATAATCGTTTTATCAACAGTCAGTTTTTGAAGAATCTGATAGATTGATTGCTCAAAAGCTGTTAATGTAGCAATGGTGATGTTTGAATTATTGATACGCTCATTACACTCTCTAACTAAATTTTGAAAGCCCGATGAAAGTTTTGATCTATTTCCCTGACCATCAATACTAGTCATTAGTTGCTTAATGGTAGGATAATAGGAGTTCCACATGTTTACAAACCCTATCACATCCGAGTTATTTCTAACCACTTGCACGTTAGCTGAGTTGGCTCCCATGTTATAAGATTGAGTGATGTCGGCTGCATTTTTTTGATCTATCAATAAATCAGTAATCACATGTTTGTCTGACACCGGAAAGCTCACCGAGCTGAAATCAATGATAGGAGTGCTCAAAACCACATTGCTGGACGATTGCAACAATACGCTTTGTACGTTGCTTTCTACAAGCGCCGATTGCATTTGCTCTACAGTGGTAGCTGTTGAAGTTAAAGTATTTTCCATAATGAATTAATTGTTAAAAATTTGACACTTGATTAGAAATAGTTTGCCATTCGAGGTTGATGGCTTGCAAATTGGATTGAGCCCAATTGTCATCAGGACTAATGTATTCCATTTGATACAATTCACTTAGATTGTCTGACAACGATTGCCACATGGTGACAAACCCAGTCATCAATCCACTTAATTGAGTTGTAACTCCTAGCAACAAAGACAATGAACCTGACAACTGAGTCAAGTAATACAGTTCTTGTTGCTCTTGTTGCTCATCGTTGTAAATATTTGATATTCTGTTGTTCAATTCATTGATTTGTCCTTGTAAGTTTTCGCACAAAGAAACCAATTGAGAAATACCAAACGTCAAGATGGACATCCATACGCTTTCAAGTTGATCTTTTTTTGCCTGAGCATCACTGAGCTGATTTTGCAGTTGACCCATTTGTTGGTTGTACATATTCAACTGGCTTTGATCTGCTTGAATAGACACATTCACCTGATTTTGATCTGCTTGAAACTCTTGCGAAATCGTTAGGTTTTGTTTTTGAAAAGTGCTTAAAGGCGTTTGAATCAATACCGATTGGTCATATAAAGTTTTGCTAGAAGCCATAAGCAGACTTATGTTTTGAGCAAATTGTGCTTTTGAATTTCCATCATTTTCATTTGCTTGTATAGCCACTGCTTCATTACTTAGTGCAGTGTAAAGAGAATTGAACAGTGCTGAGTAAGCTTTGATATCACTTAAAGACGTTTGGATAGCTGGCAGTACATTGCTAGTCCAATAGACAGAATTGTTTTTTGCATCATTCACGTGTTGTTGTACGTTGTAGCCTTGCAAATTGGAAGGGACATTAATTGAGTTGATGCTATTCAAAGCAGCGTTGATGGCCGACAATGCAGGTCCAAGTGCAGTCACAGATGATTGCAGATCTTGAGGTGGCATTAAGCATTGTACAGATGCAGAGGTAAGTGTTGTTGTAGCCATTTTTTGAATTATTTGTTTTAAAAAACGGGATAGAAACCATTTATTTTCTACCCCGTTTGGATTGTAATTAAGATTAGTTAAGTTGAGCTCCAGTAGGATCGTAGTCCATTGGATTGGTGTGTTTCACTTGTAGTGTTCCGTTAGCTTGCAACTGAACAGCAAGAGTTTTTGCATCTTCCCAGTCAGCTTTTGCAGCATTAAGGTCATCAATCACCCAGCTAGTACCTTCGTCACTTTCAGCATCATTAAGTGCACCGATTACTTGATCCAAGTCACCTTTCAAACTGCTCCATCCTGATTGAAGATTAGTGATAGCGCCCATTGCATTATTGATACTATCTACCAACGACTGAACTGTTTGAGATGCTTGTATAAGACATGAAGAAATTTGTTGGTCTTTAGTCAATTCGGTTGTAGCATCTTTGTACTCGTCCATTTTTTTGCTAAGATCCATACCTGCTACCACGTCCATGGCTATACCACCACCCATTACGGCAAGTCCACCAAGTACCAAAGCAGTTGTAGCGCCACCTGATTCGAATTCGCCCAACACACCTACAGTGATCATCAACACACCAACTACTGTCATTACAGCTCCACCAGCAATCATTGCATTGTCTTTGTTCATTGCCTCATTGATAGAGCTGATGCGGTTTTGAAGTTGAGTGATAGCACCATTTTCGCCATCCAAAGTAGCTTTGATGATATTTTCATCAGCAGTAAGGTTTTGAGAATCTGTTTGAATCAATTTCAAGAAATCACCCAATTTGGTGATTACCACACCACAATTAGCTTCTTTTTGAGTAATTGAGTTGATTAGACCTTGCAAACCTTCTTCAAAAATTTGTTTGTTATTTCCTGTATTGAAGTCGTTAGCCAAAGCAATAAGACGTTGGTAACGAGACTCGAATTGGTTAGAGAAACCAATAATATCAGACAATGTACCTACCATCAATGAGTTGACAGAATTAGGACCATCAATAAACGAAAAAGCATTCGCTCTTGCCAATTGCTGGTGTTTAGGAAGATCCACAATGATATGCTTATCTGCATCTGCAAAATTGACAGAAGACAAATCGATATCAGGTGTTCCACAAACTGTATTGATATACAGTTGGATCAATGAATTTGCAGCAACCACACTCGAAGACGAGGTTTTGATTGCATTGGTTGACGAAGTTGTAGATGGTTCTACTGTAGCCGTTGTTGCCATGTTTTGTTTTTTAAAATTAATTAATTAAGCTAATACACAATTTCAAATTTCTAAATACAATTATTCATTTAATTCAAAAATTCAAACGCAAAATTACAAAATTTGTTCACTTTATAATTGTAATATTTGTGAATATATTAATACATTTTGTAATATATTCACCATAAAATCTAACAATCAGCGAATTATAGCAAATTTATACTAAACAGATATCACAGTTTTGTTAATAACTTACACACCCTCCAAGCATCCATCTGGCATTTTATTCGAAAATAAAGACCATCATTACAAATATATATTCACTTTTTTATATATAATATTTTTATTCATAATTTTGTACACACAGGTTTCACAACCAGAAATAAAAGCAAATATAAAAACCAACTATTATTTACATACAATTGATTATCTGACATTTAATCGACAATAATAAATTGAAATATATTTGAAACAAAAATGAAATAGAAATTTAACATCTCCGATTGAACAAAAACACATTAACATTGATTAGATCGG
>CAIUKZ010000412.1 GCA_903899865.1 uncultured Bacteroidales bacterium
CAAGATAGAAGGTGATGACGAAGTACAAGCTGCGGTGAATGATTATGCTGCCTATATTGCTACACAGACATTGGCTAACTCTGTGGTTTGCGAGGCAGGTTTGAAGGATGCTACAGATATTGAATTTGATGAATATGTAGTAAAATTGGTTGTCATAAAAGATTAAAACCATACGCGTCAAAATAATGTAAGCAAATGTGTTGCTTAAGTGAATCTGTTTTGCTAATTTTGCACTCGATTATAGACAAAGAAATTATTAACCCAATCCACTTTTAATAAGTAGATAAATTACTGAAAACATGAGCGAAAAGACAAGATATTCGGATGCGGAATTGGATGAGTTTCGTAAGCTAATTAAGGAAAAATTGGTATTGGCACAGGCGGATTATGACTTGTTGAGAACTGGAGTTAATAATGTGAATAGCAATGATGTATCAGACACTTCGCCTACATTTAAAGTGTTGGAAGAAGGCGCTGCTACTTTGTCAAAAGAGGAGTCAGGTCGATTGGCTCAACGTCAAATGAAGTTTATTCAACACCTTCAAGCTGCATTGGTAAGAGTTGAAAATAAAACATACGGTATCTGTCGCGAAACAGGTAAATTGATACCTAAAGAACGCCTTCGTGCTGTGCCTCATGCTACTTTGAGCATTGAAGCTAAGAACGACGAAAAGAAATAATAAGTGGTTTAATCATGACTACTATTCGGCAATTGGCACACCCGCCGGTTGCCGTTTTTATTATAGGATGGTTCAAAATATAGTAAACAAGTAAACAAGTAAACAAGTAAACAAGTAAATGTCGCGGAAGCTAAATGAATAATTGGTTCTATAACGTTCAGGGTGGGTGAAAATTAAACATGGGACGTTAACAAGAAAAAAACCACAAAAGGCACAAAAGTGAAAAGTGAAAAGTAAAATTAAGAAAGTACACAACAGAAATACCTGTCGGTATTAATATAGCGTCAGCCTATTTTTAGTTCAACAATTGACGTCAGATACAATTTGCCAAAGGCAAAGTTTTGTGTTCTCTTCACTCTTCACTTTTCACTTTTGTGCCTTTTGTGGTTAAAATTCCATCTGTGAGTTTCACCACCTAATTTTTAATAGAGCCGAATAATGTTTGTGTCTCCGTGTCTCCGTGTTAATTAAATTAATCTGAATAAACTCAAATGAAAATAACTATCGCTCAAAAATCCACATTTCTGATACTTCTTGTTCTTCTCGTAGATCAAGCGTCCAAAATTTACGTCAAAACTCATTTCTCCTTAGGTGAATATGTGGAAGTATTTAGCTGGTTTCAAATACGCTTTGTAGAAAACAATGGCATGGCTTTCGGCATGGAAGTGATAGGCAAATTGTTTTTAACTATTTTTCGATTGATAGCAGTGGGTGCCCTTATTTATTACATTCGGAAATTGATTAAAAAGGGATTCAGCACAGGATACATTCTGACTGTATCTTTAATATTGGCTGGCGCCGCAGGTAATATACTCGATTCCCTTTATTTTGGAGTTGTTTTCAGCGATAGTTGGGGTCATGTGGCAAGTGTGTTTCCACAAGGTGGGGGCTATGCAGCTCCTCTGTATGGCAAAGTGGTGGATATGCTTTATTTTCCACTCATTAAAGACAGTATGGGTGAAACTTTGTTTTTCAGCCCAATTTTTAACATCGCTGATTCGGCTATTAGTGTGGCGGTGGTTATTTTGTTTTTGTTCTACCGCAAAGATTTGGATCGTAGTTTGGAGAAAATTAAAGAGAATGAACAGGATGAGCAAGGGGAGTAGGTTAGTCGTTTTGATGGTCATATTTGTACTTGCTGCCTGCAATAATCGTCCAGCGGAAGTGATTTCTGACGAACAAATGTGTCAGGTGTTAGTAGATATGCATAAGTTGGATGGTGTGTTTTTTCAAAAGGGCATACTCTACATTCCAGATTCTAATAAAGAGAAATACTATCAGTCTGTTTTGAAAAAGCATGCTATCACTAAGGCACAATTTGATTCATCAATGGTGTGGTTTACTCGCAATCCCGATAGATTTGAGAAAGTGTATGCCAATGTGATGGAGGGGGTGAAACGTTTTAAAAATGATGTTTATTGTGGTCATTACCATCCATTTGATACCACGTTGACCAACTATTCCAAAGTGAATCTGTGGAAAGGCCCACGACATTATACTTTAACATCCAAATCAGTTCGTACACACCTATGTTTTCAGGTGACGGATGGCAAGTTACTACTTGGTGATATCTATGTGTTGTTATTTAGGCAGTTGATAGAAAAGGGTGATTCCTGCGTTGATCCATACGCTGTGTTGAAAATTAATTATGAGGGTGGTAAGTCAGACAGCATAGTTTGTAAGGCTTATCATGATGGAAAATGGAGAAAATTCAAACTCCGACTTACAGCCAAAAGTGATGCTAGAATCAAGTCGGTTTCTGGAGCTCTACTCGGAAGTGCTGGTTATAAAGGAAAGCTGAATGCAAAGATTGATAGCGTGGCATTGGTGCGACTTTATGAAGCCACAGCTCAGGATAGCCTCACAAAAAGGGTGGAAAAAGCCAATAGTTCATTCTTTCAACGGATTTTTAAACACTCACCAGATTCTTCTTTAACACCTACGTCTCAGCCTAAATAAAACCCTCAAATGAAACGCGTGGCAAGTCACTTTGTAGCATTGGCTCCTGATGATATTCGAAGAAATGCAGCGGTAGAGCTTGACGGACATGGCGTGTTAACAAATATCTTTGATTTGAATGATGGTCATGTTGAATCTGCACATACTCTGTTTTATGATGGGATAATATCTGCCCCTGTCGTGTCTTTAAGTTCTCATGTTGACGAGGAAAAGATCATTGATCTGACTACCAATTACCACTTTATAGACTTCACCAAAGAAATTCCAACCAAAGAAATCATCCCCAATGGCAAACCATTGATAATTGATTTTGGAACAGAAAACCCACTAGAAATTAATGGGCTTTTGCCAAAATTGTCAATTGTTTTAAGCGCTTTCTCTGTTTTTGAAATTATCTCAGCTTGTGTGTTTTATCCAACATTTCTGCTCACCGGCTCTTCGCCATTGGAAATAGGTGTTCGCACTTCCTTAATTAACTGGCAAAATGCCGATTTGGTAAATAAGACATTAACAGAGAAGACAAATATTAACTCATTATAATTTTTTTGGTTATGTGTCTCAATAGTCATATAGGTATCTATCTTTCCAATGCGTC